>NZ_JAUMSQ010000055.1:0-16954 GCF_030519285.1 Mycolicibacterium arseniciresistens | reverse complement strand
GCGAGCCGGCCGCTGGTCGCGTCGAGGATCTCGGGAATGCCGCCGCGCGCGAACGCGGCGACGGGCGTGCCGCACGCCAGCGCCTCGGCCGTGACCAGTCCGTAGGGCTCTTCCCAATGCGGTGTCACCAGCGCGACCGCGGCACCCCCGACGAGGTCGTTGAGATCTTCGCGGCACAGGTGTCCCTCGTAGCTCACCGAGCCGTCGAGCTGAGGCCGGACGTGCTCGGCGAAGTAGTCCGGTGCGCCCACCGGTCCGGCGATCCGGAGTGGGATGCCGGCGCGGCGTGCCGCCGCGATCGCGTCGGGCAGACTCTTCTCGGGCACCAGGCGCCCGCTCCACACCGCGTAGTCGCCGCCGGGCCCGGGTCGCCAGTCGTCGAGGTTGATGCCGTTGGGGATCACCGGCACCGGCCCGTTCACCGGCTCCCACTGGCGGGCGGTGAACCCGCTGACCGCCACGAACTCGCTCGCCACCCCGCCGGGCAGGGCCACCGCCTGCTCCAGCCACTTCAGCGGAGGGGTGTGCAACGTCGTCAGCATCGGCGCCGCGATGGTTCGCGCCATCGCCAGCGGGAGGTAGTGCAGGCTGTGATTGTGCACGATGTCGAACGAATCCCGCAGCGTGTCAGCGAGATCCAGCATCACCGAGAGATATGCGTGGGTTTCGTGCACCACCCATTCCGGCACCGACGGGTCCTCGCGCGACACCTCGCTCATCTCGAACGTGTGCACCGGCAACACATCCCAGGGCAGGTCGACAGCAGAACCGGGCGCGGCGAACATCGTGACGTGGTGGCCGGCGGCGGTGAGCGCCCGGGCGAACTCGTAGACGAAGGCTTCGAGGCCACCCGCGAACGGCTGACGGACGGGGTAGCGGGACGACGCGAGCAGCGCGATCCGCAACGGGCGGATCATGCCGCGGCCGCCACTCCGGCGAGCAGCCGGCGATAGATTTCAGTCGACTGCCGGCGGACGTGAGTTCGTTCGTTGCGCCTCTCGCAGCGGCGGCCGACGTCCTCGCGCGGGCGTGCGGCGCGGATCCTGTCGACGGCGTCGCTGACCGCGGACCGCAGGGTCACCGCGTTGGGCACGCCCGACTCGCAGCGGTAGGTCGGGAAATCGTGCTGCTCGTGGAAGAAGCCGCAGTCCGGGACGACCGCGCAGACACCGGCGTCGAAGCAGGCCTCGACCCAGCCGGAGTGGGTGCCGAACCGATAGGGCAGCACGAGGACGTCCACCTCGTGCAGATAGCGCAGCAGCTCGTCGTCGGTGAAGCGCGGGTGCACCCGCACGTCGACCCCTCGGGTGCGCAGATCGTCGAGGCGGCCACAGAACAGCTCGTCCGCCCGGGGCGACGAGGTCGCCTCGTCGTCGACGTCGAGGCGCAGCCTCCAGCCCGGCCGGCCGGCCGACAGCAGGCCGTCGATCACCGGTAGGGGATCGATGTTGGCGCGCAGCGATTTGGCGTGCACCGCCACCACGGGTTTGGGGCGTCGTTCGCGCGGCGCGCCGACGGCCTCGATCGGCAGCACGTGCGGATGCGGCAGCAAGGTCGCGGTGCGCCCCCACCGCGCGAAGACGGCGTCGGCCGCACCCCGGGTGAGGGTGATCACCTCGGCCGCGGCGGGGACGAGGACGTCGAGGCGGGCCAGGTGGTCGGTGGTGTCGACGAAGTGCGGGTTGTGCAGATCGTGCACGGTCAGCGCCAGCGGCACACGGTGGGCTCGCAGGATCCGCACGACGTCGCGCAGCACCTCGGGCGCGGTGGCGTCGAAGCCGAAGTGCACGTGCAGCACGTCGATCGAATCAATTTGACCGATCAGATAATTCGGCTCGAGCATGCGCGGCGGCCACCACTGTCCCGGCAGCGTCGCACCCGGCGGCACCGGATCATGCAGCAGTGCAACATCTTCGGTGTCAGTCATGGCGTGGACATAAGGATGCCCCGCAGGAACTGAGGCCACGGTGATCAAATGCTCAACCTTCTTCGGACAGCGGCGGGCGACACCTCGCCACCGTCACCGACGATGTGCCGCCGGGGCTCTATACCCCGCGTCCGGGACATCTACGCTCGCGGAGGTGACCGAAATCGGCGGCCGGGCTGCGCACTATCGGGACTTCTACGGGGGGTCCGGTTCGACGTCGTCCGAGCCGCTGTGGTTGATCATGGGGAACTGTCAGGCCGAGGCGCTGCGCCTGGTGCTCGACGCGGTGCCGGACCGGCCGTACCGGACCGTGCGGACACCCCCGGTGCACGAGCTGGCGGCCACCGATCTGCCGCATCTCGAGGCGTTGCTTGCGCGGACGTCGGTGCTGGCCTGCCAGCCGATCCGGCCCGACTATCGCGACCTGCCGATCGGCACCGGCCAGCTCGCCGCCCGCATCCCCCGGTCGGCGACCGTGGTGCGGTGGCCGGTGATCCGGTACGCCGGCCTGTACCCGTTCCAGGTCATCGTGCGGCACCCCGCCGACCGGTCCGTCGTCCCGCCGGCGGTGCCCTACCACGACCTGCGCACGATCGTGGGCGCACGGGACGGACGGACACCGCAGGCGCCCTGGGATGTCGACGTGTCCGCGGCCCAGATCGTCGCGGCCGCCGAGGCCAGCCGCGCCGAACTCGCCCGCAGGGAGCAACGCGACACCGATGTCGGCGTGTCCGACGTGCTGATGCGGTTCGGCGCCGACGCCGCCCACACCATCAACCATCCGGGCAACTCCGTGCTCGTCGAGCTGGGCAGGCGCATCCTCGCATCGCAGGGCGTGGCGGCGCCGGTGCCCGCGCCGCCGCGGACCCTGCTGCGCTCAGTCCACGCACCGCTCGAGGCGCGGGTGCTCGAGGCGCTGCGGATCGACGCTGCGCCGCGCGCCTGCTGGACCACAGAGCTCGGTCCGCTGTCGCCGCAGGACGTGCATGCCACCCAGATGCGTTGGTATGCAGATAATCCTGATTACATCGAACTCGCCCTGCAGCGGCATGCGGCCACCGCCGAGCTGCTGGGCCTGACGGGGCGCCGGGTGCGACGTTGAAGCCGGCCGTCACTCATCTGGTCGTCGGGCCTCGTCGGCACGGCGTCGTGCGCTTCGGCGTCGATCTCGGAAATGCTCTGCGCGACAGCGGGTTCGACATCAGTACGGTGTGCGCCGCGGGGGCCGCGGACTTCCTTCCGGAATGGGCCCGGACCGGCGGTGTGCATCTCCAGTTCACCGACCGGCTGTTCGGCAGCACTCCGGAGGAGGCCGCCGAGGCGGTGGTCGCCGTCGCCGGCGTGGTGCGCTCAGGCGGCGGCCGCGTGACGGCGACCCTGCACGACCTGCCGCAGCCGTCCGACGGGGCGAACCACCGGCGACGGGTGGCGGCATACCGGCGCGTCGCCGACGCCGCCGACGGGATCGTCGTCAGCAGCGAACACGAGCGGTCGCTGCTCATCGAGTCCGGCGCACCGGCGGACCGTGTCGAAGTGGTGCCATTGCCGATCGACGTCTCCTCCGCGCCCGCACCGGTGGTCCCGGCGCCGCCGACGGTCGGCATCTTCGGCTTCGTCTACCCCGGCAAGGGCCACGCCGAGGTGATCGATGCCCTGACCGGTTCGGACCCGGGCATCGAGGTGCTGGCGATCGGAGAGCCGTCGGCGGGACACGACGACCTGATCGAGGAACTGCATGCTCGAAGTGCGCGTCGTGGCCGCCGGTTCGCCTTGACCGGTCATCTGCCCGACGACGCGGTGACCGAGGCGCTGCGCCGTGTCACGGTGCCGGTGGCACCGCATCGGCACATCTCGGCGTCGGGATCGCTGAACTCGTGGCTCGCCGCGGGCCGTCGGCCGCTGGCCCCGTCGAACCGGTACACACGCGAGATCGACGTCCGCAATCCCGGAGTGTTGTCGCTGTATCCGGACACCGCCGACGGGCTGCGCGAGTCGCTGGCTCGGGCACTCGCCGAGCCCCGGCACACCTGGCTGACCGCCGGGACGGTGTGCACGCCGACGAGGGACGAGGCCGCCGCCCGCTATGCCGAGCTGCTCGGGCGGTGGCATCGATGACCGTCCCGGACGCGGTGGTGCCGCTGACCGATGGGCATGTCACCGTTCCCGCCAACCGGTGGGACCTGGTGACCGGGTACCCCCGCGACCTGCCCACCGTGGCGGTGGTGGTGCCGTTCTACAACCAGCAGACCGAACTCGAGCGCCTGGTGGCCGCACTGGAGCTGCAGACCCACCCCCGTCGTCTCATTCACGTCGTCGTCGCCGACGACGGCTCGGCCCTTCCGCCGGTGATCCCGCCGACAAGCCTGCGCGTGAGCACCGTCCGGCAGGACGACCTCGGATTCCGCGCCGCGGCCGCCCGCAATCTCGGCGCCGCCGCGACCGACGCGGCGGTGTTGTGCTTCCTCGACGCCGACACCGTCCCCGAGCCGTCCTACCTCACCGAGATCACCCGGCTTCCGGCACAGGTTCCGGACGCGCTGGTGGTGGGCCGGCGCCGCCACGCGGAGCTCGACGGCATCGGCCCCGAGCGCTTGCCGGACTGGTGGGCGGGTGCCATCGCACCGCCGGTGCTGCGCGAGCCGGCCTGGCTGGCCGACGCGTACCGGGCCAGCGGTGACCTCCTCGACGTCGACCACCGCTCCTACCGCTACGTCATCAGTTCGGTGATGTGCTGTAGCGCGTCGCTGTTCGCGGACACGGGCGGCTTCGACGAGTCGTTCGGCCGGTACGGCGGCGAGGACTGGGAGTTCGCTCACCGCGCGATGGCCAACGGCGCCGTCCTGCACCACGCCCGCGGCGCCGTCGCCTGGCACGACGGCCCCGACTGGGCCGACCGTCCCGTCGCCGACCGCCGGGCCACGAAGAACGCCGAGGCGCTCACCCTGGCGCGGCTCATCACCGATCCGGATGCCCGCAGGCCGGGACTGCGCTACGCGCTGCCCGACGTCGCTGTGCAGGTCGACGCCGCCGGGCACAGCGCGGCGTCGCTCGTCGGCACCATCGCCTGCTTCCTGCACGAGGACGTCGGCATCTGGGTCGACGGTCCGCGGGGCGGCCCGCTGCTCCGCGAGACCGGCATCGAGGACCAGCGCGTGCGGACCGGTCCGATTCCGGAGGGCGTGCGGCGGCGCTGCCGAATGGCGGTCACCGTCACGGGACGGGCGGTGCTGCCGCGGGGTGCCGTGACGGCCGTCATCGGCGAGTGTGCGCGGCCCGGAGTCGGCGCCGTCGCCGTGGAGACCGAGGGCGCGTCGGTGGTCTGCCGCGCCTCGTGGGCCGTCAATCGGGTGCGCCGGTGGAGCGCTGGCGCCATCCGGTTCGCCGACCCGGCCGACGCCGACCGCGTGAGCAGGACGGTGACGCTGCCGGCGGCCGATCTCGACCTTCGCTGCGCGGAATCGGAGCCCGACCTGTCCTGGTGAACCCGCCCCGGTGTCGTCGCGGCGGGTAAGCGCACCGCTTACCGCCCGAGGGCCACGCGCGGGTCCGGAGAGCAAATGGGAGACTCTTCGAATGATTATCGGAATACCGCGCGAGTCCCACGCGGGTGAGACGCGTGTCGCCGGCACGCCGCAGACCGTCGGAGCGCTCATCAAGCTCGGCTACGACGTCGTCGTCGAGTCCGGCGCCGGCGACGCCTCGAGCTTCTCCGATGCCGCGTACGTCGAGGCCGGCGCCCAGGTCGGCTCGTCCGAACAAGCGCTGACCGCCGACGTCGTCCTCAAGGTCAACGCACCCGCCGACGCCGAGATCTCCGCCCTGCGCGACGGTGCCACCCTGATCAGCCTGATCTCACCGGCGCTGAACCCCGAGCTCGTCGAGAAGCTGTCCGCCCGTCCCGTCACGGTGCTGGCGATGGACGCCGTCCCGCGCATCTCCCGGGCGCAGTCGCTGGACGTGCTGTCGTCGATGGCCAACATCGCCGGATACCGGGCCGTCGTCGAGGCGGCGCACAGCTTCGGCCGGTTCTTCACCGGGCAGGTCACCGCGGCGGGCAAGGTGCCACCGGCCAAGGTGCTCGTCGTCGGCGCGGGCGTGGCCGGGCTGGCCGCCATCGGCGCCGCGGGCAGCATGGGCGCCATCGTGCGGGCCACCGATCCGCGGCCAGAGGTCGCCGACCAGGTCAAGTCGCTCGGCGGGGAGTACCTCTACGTCGACCCGGAGGCAGCCGAGATATCGGCGACCGGCTACGCCAAGGAGATGGGCGACGACTACAAGGCCCGCGAGGCGGCGCTGTACGCCGAGCAGACCAAGGACGTCGACATCATCATCACCACCGCGCTGATCCCGGGCCGGCCGGCGCCGCGCATCATCACCGCGGAGATGGTCGCCTCCATGAAGCCGGGCAGCGTGATCGTGGACATGGCCGCGGCCAACGGCGGCAACGTCGAGGGCACGGTCAAGGACCAGGCGGTCGTCACCGACAACGGCGTGACGATCATCGGCTACACCGATCTGGCCGGACGGCTGCCCGCGACGGCCTCCCAGCTCTACGGCACCAACCTGGTGAATCTGCTCAAGCTGCTCACCCCCGAGAAGGACGGGCAGCTCACCCTGGACTTCGACGACGTGGTGCAGCGTTCGGTGACCGTCGTGCGCGACGGCGAGGTCACCTGGCCGCCGCCACCGGTGCAGGTGTCCGCGGCACCGGCCGCCGCCGCCAAGGCCGCCCCGGCCGAGGCGCCCAAGGCCAAGGTGCCGATGTCGACGGGACGCCGGCTGGGCATCGCCTTCGCCGCAGCCGCGGTGCTGTTCGCCCTCATCGCCTTCTCGCCGGCCGCGCTGCAGGTGCACCTCACGGTGTTCGCGCTGGCGATCGTGATCGGCTACTACGTGATCGGCAACGTGCACCACGCGCTGCACACACCGCTGATGTCGGTGACCAACGCGATCTCCGGCATCATCGTGGTCGGCGCGCTGCTGCAGATCGGCCACGGTGACCCCATCGTGACAGCGGTCGCCACGCTTGCGATCCTGCTCGCCAGCATCAACGTCTTCGGCGGCTTCGCGGTGACCCGCCGCATGCTGGCGATGTTCTCGAGGAGCTGACATGTTCACCATTGAGACTGCCGCCACCGCGGCCTACGTCGTCGCAGCGCTGCTGTTCATCCTCGCGCTGGCCGGCCTGTCCAGGCACGAGACATCGCGGGCGGGCAACAGTTTCGGCATCGCCGGCATGGCGCTGGCGCTGATCGCGACCGTCGGGCTCGCGCTGGCCCGCCACATCGAGCCGGTCGGCCTCGCCCTGCTCGCCGGCGCCGTGGTCATCGGCGCCGCGATCGGGCTGTGGCGCGCCAAGGTCGTCGAGATGACCGGCATGCCCGAGCTGATCGCGCTGCTGCACTCGTTCGTCGGCCTGGCCGCCGTGCTGGTCGGCTGGAACGGCTACCTGCACGTCGAGGGCGACGCGAACGGCGCAGAAGCCGTCCAACTGGCGGGCGAGGGAATGCTCGGCATCCACTCCGCCGAGGTCGTCATCGGCGTCTTCATCGGCGCGGTGACGTTCACCGGTTCCATCGTGGCCAACCTGAAGCTGTCGGCGCGCATCAAGTCCGCGCCGATGATGCTGCCAGGCAAGAACTTCCTGAACGTCGGCGCGCTGGTGGTGTTCGCCGCGCTCACCGTGTGGTTCGTGATCGACCCGCAGCTGTGGCTGCTGATCGCCGTCACGGTGCTGGCGCTGCTGCTGGGCTGGCATCTGGTCGCCTCTATCGGCGGCGGTGACATGCCGGTGGTGGTGTCGATGCTGAACAGCTACTCCGGCTGGGCCGCCGCGGCGTCGGGCTTCCTGCTCGGCAACGACCTGCTGATCATCACCGGCGCGCTGGTCGGCTCGTCCGGTGCATACCTGTCCTACATCATGTGCAAGGCGATGAACCGGTCGTTCATCTCCGTCATCGCCGGCGGCTTCGGGATCGAGGCCGGACCGGCCGAGGACAAGGACTACGGCGAGCACCGCGAGATCACCGCCGAGGGCGCCGCCGAGCTGCTCAGCTCCGCATCGTCGGTGATCATCACGCCCGGCTACGGGATGGCCGTCGCGCAGGCCCAGTACGGCGTCGCCGACCTGACCCGCAAGCTGCGGGAGCGCGGTGTCGACGTGCGCTTCGGCATCCACCCCGTCGCGGGACGCCTGCCGGGCCACATGAACGTGCTGCTGGCCGAGGCGAAGGTGCCCTACGACATCGTGCTCGAGATGGACGAGATCAACGACGACTTCGACGGCACGTCCGTGGTCCTCGTGATCGGCGCCAACGACACCGTCAACCCGGCGGCGTCCGAGGATCCGAGCAGTCCGATCGCCGGGATGCCGGTGCTGACGGTGTGGAACGCGGACCACGTCATCGTCTTCAAGCGGTCCATGGCGTCGGGCTACGCGGGCGTGCAGAATCCGCTGTTCTTCCGGGAGAACACCCAGATGCTGTTCGGCGACGCCAAAGACCGGGTCGACGCGATCAATTCGGAGCTGTCGGTCAGCGAGCACGCGTAATCGCGTCGATTTTGCGCTCAGGGTCGTGCAGTGCGCGGAATCACGACCCTGCGCGCAAATTCCAGAGCGGGCGGGCAGCGCTAGTCGATCGCTCAGCGCGGATCACTAGGATGTTCGACCATGCCCGTTGACCGTCTGCTGCCCTCCGACGAGGCGCGTGATCTCATCGCCCTGACGCGCGACATCGCCGACAAGGTGCTCGAACCGATCGTCGACGAGCACGAGAAGGCCGAGACCTATCCCGACGGGGTGTTCGCCCAACTCGGCGCCGCCGGCCTGCTGAGCCTGCCGCAACCCGAGGAGTGGGGCGGCGGCGGCCAGCCCTACGAGGTGTACCTGCAGGTGCTCGAGGAGATCGCGGCGCGGTGGGCGGCGGTCGCGGTCGCGGTCAGCGTGCACAGCCTGTCGTCGCATCCGCTGCTGGCGTTCGGCACCGACGAGCAGAAGCAGCGCTGGCTGCCAGGGATGCTGTCCGGTGAGCAGATCGGCGCGTACAGCCTGTCGGAGCCGCAGGCCGGATCGGACGCGGCGGCGTTGCGGTGCGCGGCTGTCCCGGGCGACGACGGCTACGTCATCACCGGCGAGAAGTCCTGGATCACCCACGGTGGGCGGGCCGACTTCTACACGCTGTTCGCCCGCACCGGTGACGGGTCGAAGGGCATCTCGTGTTTCCTGATCCCCGGCGATCTGCCCGGGCTGAGTTTCGGTGTGCCTGAAGAGAAGATGGGGCTGCACGCGGTGCCCACCACGTCGGCGTACTACGACCACGCCCGTGTCGACGCCGACCGCCGGATCGGCGCCGAGGGCCAGGGCCTGCAGATCGCGTTCTCCGCCCTGGACTCCGGCCGGCTCGGCATCGCCGCGGTGGCGGTCGGCATCGCGCAGGCCGCCCTCGACGCCGCCACCGCATACGCCAACGAGCGAACCACGTTCGGCCGCAAGATCATCGACCACCAGGGGCTGGGCTTCCTGCTGGCCGACATGGCCGCCGCCGTGGTCAGCGCCCGGACCACCTACCTCGACGCGGCCCGCAGGCGCGACCTCGACCTGCCGTACTCGACGCAGGCCAGCATCGCCAAGCTGGTGGCAACCGACGCGGCGATGAAGGTCACCACCGACGCCGTTCAGGTGCTCGGCGGTGTGGGCTACACCCGCGACTACCGCGTCGAGCGGTTCATGCGGGAGGCCAAGATCACCCAGATCTTCGAGGGCACCAACCAGATTCAGCGACTCGTGATTTCGCGGGCGCTCACGGCGCGCTGACACAGTCGACCGGCGCCTCGCCCCACACCTTGTTGGAGCGGACGGTGTCGAGGCGGTAGTCGGTGACGCGACTGGTGTACAGGCGGCGCGCCAGTTCGAATGAGCCCGACACCGGATCGGTGGGGTCGAGCCGGATCTCGCCGCGGCTGTTGGCGTTTCCGACGACCACGCCGACGAGCTCCTGGTTGAGGTAGCGGGTCAGTTCCTGGAACTGCGCGACCACACCTGCGGTCGCACCGACGTAGCTCTCCTCGCAGGAGATCAGCACGCCGACCTTCTTGCCCATGATGCCCTCGACTACGCGGTCCTGTTGGGGTGCGCTGTTGGCGGTGTAGCAGAACAGCCGGTCGAACACCGTCTTGAGGCGGCCCGGCATGCCGTAGAAGTACAGCGGCATCGCGTACACGATGCCGTCGGCGGGCAGCATGTGCTCGAGCAGCAGTGCCTCGTAGCGGTCGTCGAGGCTGCAGCCGCGGTCGCTCGCGGACCGGCAGGTGCGGCAGTTGCCGAGCATCCGGTCGACGTACTCGCCGAGGAACAGGTGCTCGACGTCGTGACCCGCCGCGGCGGCACCGTTCACCGCCGCTTCCGCGAGGACGTGCGAGTTCCCGTCTTCGCGCGGGCTTGCGCTGATCACCAGCGTCTTCATGGGCATGCTCCTATGCTAAAAGGTTTTTTCATGGTCGTCGAGGGGCAATTCGGGGGTCCAAGCTCAGGCGCTGTGGCGAAGCGTCGAACTGCGCACGCGCAGTTCGGTCGGCACCGTGACGACGCGCTGGGCCGGCTCGTTGCCCTCGACCAGCTCGATCAGCAGGGCGACGGCCCGCTCACCGATCGTGCGCGGGTTGCAGAACACCCCGGTGATCTCCGGGCACGTCAGGTTGAACGTGCTGCTGTCCACGCAGCTGCACAGGCCGAGGTCTGTCGGCACCCGGATCCCCGACCGGTTGGCGGCCTGCAGCACATCCATCGCGATGTCCTCGGAGCCGGCGTAGACGGCGTCGGGCGGATCGTCGGAATCCAGCAGCATGCGCAGCGCGTCGCCCGCCGCGCTGCCGGCGCCGGTCTCCACGGTGCGCGCCGGGATCCCGCGCGTCTGCGCGAAGGCCGTGTACGCGTCGACCACGTCGCGCGTGTAGGACCGGGCCCGGTCGGTGATGATCGCGGCGGGCCGCCGAAAACCCTGCTCCCACATGTGTTCCAGGGCGTTCGTCGTCGCCGCCAGATGGTCGTTGTCGACGATGTGCGGGTCGTCGCGCCTGGTCGCCGTCCGGCCCGCGGTGACGACCGGATGCGACGAGGTCCACGACGGATCGAGCAGACCCTCGTCGCCGTGCGGGTCGACGATGATGGCCCCGTCGACCGCGAACGCCGTGACGGCCCGCGGCCCCACTCCCGGTGGTGTGAGCACCAGCGCATAGCCCGACCTGCCCGCCTCGGCCGAAGCGCCGTTGAGCAGTTCGAGGAAGTACTCCGAGTTCGGGATGAGCATGCTCGACTCGCTCGCGGGGTCGAACGGCGCGACCTGGATCGCCAGCGTGCGGCTGCGGTTGGTGACCAGCTGCTGGGCGTGCACATTGGCGGTGTAGCCGAGCTCCGCGGCGACCTGCAGCACCCGCTCACGGGTGCTCTGCCCGATCCGGCCCTGGTTGCTCAGCGCATGCGACACGGTGGTGAGCGACACCCCGGCGGCCGCGGCCACGTCGCGGATCGTCACCGCCACATCGTCCTCCTCTGCCGCGACCGAGAGACCCATGATGTCACCGACGGCGGCGGTCATGGCCACCGCCGCTTCGCCGGCCGCGGCGCACCGCCGGGCCCGTACACCGCCGCCGGCTCCGGGAACACCCGCAGCGCCAGCGGGTAGAGCGCCACGGCCACCCCGCCGGCGACCAGGAAACCGATGTCGAGCCCGCCGGCCCACTTCGCGCCGGGGCCGACGAACCACTGGTTGTGCGAGAACCACAGGCCCGCCCCGACCGACAGCACCCACACCCCGATCGCGACGAAGTTGAGCCCGCCGGTGAACCAGTAGACCCCGCCCTTCTCGCCCCGGTTGAACACCTGGAGGTCGGACACGTCGTAGTAACCGCGCCGGTGCACGTGCCCGACGGTGAGGATGGCGATCCACGGGATCGACGAACAGGCAAGCACCGCAAGGAAGATCGCCACGCCGTTGGCCAGTGCGGAGTAGAAGTGCCCGACGTACACCAGCGCGGTCGCCAGCGCACACGCCACCAGCGTGGCCTGCACGCGGTTGAGCCGCGGAATGATCGCCGAGGTGTCCAGCCCGGTGCCGTAGGTGTTGATCACGGCCTGCGCGGTGCCCGATGCCAGGCCGACGTAGATCAGTGCGGGCACGAACCACAGCGGCGCCGCGTCGACCAGTGCGAGCACGTAGGACGTGCCGGCTCCCGGTGCGGCACTGGCGAACAGCGCCACCGAGGTGAACACGCCCCACATGAACGGTCCGCCCATGCCGAACAGCCCGCCGACGAACAGCGCCCGCATGATCGAGCGGTCGGAGTGCAGCCGCGGGGAGATGTGGCGCGCCCAGTCACCCGCGTACGGCCCGTAGGAGGCCACCGTCGACGCGCACAGCAGCGCCGACAGCATCCACGCGGCGCCCATCGAGCCGAGCATGTACTCGCCGGTGCCCGGATACCGCGGGTCGAACCGGTCACCGAAGACCAGCAGCCCGACCAGTAGGCACGTCCCCGCGGTGGGGATCATGAAGCGCTGGCAGAACACCATGCTGGAGTGGCCGAGCACCGAGACGATCGTGACCACGACGGCTAGCACCGCATAGGCGACCAACCGGACCGGTTCGGTCTCGGAGATCCCGAAGAATCTCGTCAGCGCGCCGGCGAGGGCGTCGCCGCCGGTCCAGATGCTCAGTGCGGCGAAGGCCACCGATGCCGTCGCCTCGAGGACGGAGCCGATGAGCCGTCCCGCCACTCCGAAGAACGCACCGCTGGACACCGGGTTGTTGGTGCCGGTGCGCGGGCCCATCAATCCGGTGGGCGCCAGCACCGCGGCGCCGACGGCCGAGCCGACCACCACCGCGGACGCCGCCTGCCACCAGCTCAGCCCGAAGGCGACCGGGAACCAGCCGATGATGATCACGCTGAACGTCAGCGAGCCCCCGGACAGGATGCTCGTCAGGTTGCGCGGCGAGGAGCGCCGCTCCTCCTCGGGGATGTGCTCGACGCCGTACCGCTCGATGCGGCCGACCCGGTCCTTGACGGCACCGTCGTCCTGCGGCACCGGTCGGGTGCCGTCGGTGGTGGCCTCGGACGGGGGGTTCATCTCCGCTCGCTTCCGCGCTCGCCGGTGACGAGCCACCGGAACGGTTCGAGGTGGCGTTCGTCGGCGGCCACCAGTGCTTCCGGATGCCATTGCAGCCCGAGCAGCCCCGGCGCCTCGACGGCCTCGATCACACCGTCCTCCGCCCACGCCGTCGCGGTCAACACCTCGCCGACATCCCGGATCGCCTGGTGGTGGTGGGAGTTCACCGTTTCCATCCCGCTCAGGACGCGGTCGACGGTGGAGCCGACCTCCGCCTTCACCCGGTGCATCAGCGTCGCGTAACCGCGGTCGTGGGAGTCGTCGACGTGGCCGCCGAGCCCTTCGGCCACCAGGTCCTGGAACAACGTCCCGCCGGTGGCGACGCAGAGCACCTGTGCTCCGCGGCAGACGCCGAGTATCCGTTTGCCGTGGCGCCGGGCGACGTCGACGGCCCGTAGCTCCATGCGGTCGCGCCTGCGGTCGACCGCGTCCAGCGTCGTGCGCGGATCCTGGCCGTACATCGAGGGATGCACGTCGCCGCCGCTGGAGAGCAGCAGCACGTCCACCGCGCCGAGCGCCTCGTCCACCATGTTCGTCGCGTCGATCGCGCTGGGGATCAGCACCGGCGTTCCGCCGGCGCCCGTCACCGCACGGATGAACGCGGCCACCACTTCGCGTCGCTCGGAGGCGCCGAGCGTGATGCCGACGACCGTCACAGGTTCAGCAGGTAGTAGGAGCGCTCGGCGTCGCTGACCTCCGCGTGACTGCGTTCCCACTCGGAACGCTTCATCTGCGCGTAGTCCCTCACGAATGCCGGATGGAAGACGCTGTGCACCAGGGGGTCCCGCTCGAACTCCTCGACCGCGTCGATCAGCGTGCGCGGCAGCACCGCGATCGAGGTGTCCTCGTAGGACACCACGTCCTCGGGCTTGCCCGGGTCGATGCCGTCGCGGATGCCCTCCAGCCCGGCCGCCAGCATGAACGCCGCCGTCAGGTAGGTGTTGGCCGCGGCGTCGACGCTGCGGTTCTCGATCGCCGGCCGGTTGGCGGGCAACCGCAGCATGCAGGACCGGTTGTTGTGGCCGTAGCTGATCTTCGTCGGCGCCCACGAGTAGTTGCCGTCCACCAGTTTCGGGACGAGTCGGCGGTAGGAGTTCGTGGTCGGGTTGGCCAGCGCGGTGAGCGCCTTGGCGTGTTTGAGGATGCCGCCGGCGAAGTGCAGGGCCTCCTTGCGCCACCCGTCGTTCCCGGTGCCCGTCTTGAAGACGTTCTCACCGGTGTTGCGGTCCTCGAGGCTCATGTTGAAATGCGCTCCGGACCCCCAGGTCTCGGCATACGGCTTGGGCATGAACGTCGCCAGCAGCTCGTTCTCCTTGGCCGCCTGCTTCACCAGCAGCCGGAACAGCGTCATCCGGTCGGCCGAGGCGACCACCTCGTCGTGGGCGTAGTCGAACTCGTACTGCCCTTCACCGCCTTCGGCGTCGAAACTGAACAGCCCGAAGCCCAGTTCGGTCATGTACTCGGTCACCCGGTCCAGGAACGGCATCGCGTCGAGAGACACCTCGAGGTCGTAGGCAGGCGTGGGCGCGATGCGGCCGCTGCGCGCGATGGGAGCCAGCGCCGCGGCGCCGATCGACTCCGGCTTGAAGACGTAGAACTCGGGCTCGATGCCGAGCTGGCAGACGTACCCCATGTCGGCGGCCTCGGCGACCTGCCGTTTGAGCGCCGAGCGGGGACACAGTGCGAACGGCTCGCGTCCGCCCATCGACATGTCCGCGATCATCCAGGCGAAGCGCCTGTCCCACGGCAGCACCTTCAGGCTGGCGACGTCCGGGACGCCGATGACCTCGTCCTCGACGGGGTTCATCCGCCCGATGCCGCCCATTCCGCGCGGGGTGTACCGCTCCGAGCCGGCGGCGAGGTTGGGCAGATGGTCGATGGGGACGATCTTCGACTTCGTCCGTCCGAGCACGTCGACCCAGCACCCGACGGCGTACTTCACCCCCTGTCGGGCAAGACGTTCGGCCAGGGCGGTGTGGTCGGTGGCGATGGTGGTCAGGGTGTCCATGGTTACCTTCCTTCGGGGACTGGATTCGAATTGAGCGCGGCACTCGCCGCGGCGAACGGCTCGAGTGGTGCGCGGGCCATCCCCGCGCCGATCTGGCCGCCGGCACGGCCCGCGATGCCGATGTCCATGACGGGCGTGACGCCGGTGCCCACCACCCGGTGCACGTCGATTCCGGCGGGAGAACCGCGGAAGCCGAAGTACGGCAACGAGAAGTGCGGGCTCTCGCCGTGGCAGATCCGGTACATGTCGGCGTTGGCCGCGATCATCGCGTCGACGCCGCCCTGGTAGTCCTGCAGCGTGAACGCCGACGTCTGGGCGAAGGCTCCGAGGCCCGCCGCCTCGGTGATGATGCTCTCGCCACCCATGAACTCGGCGTCGTCGATGGTGTGGCCGCCGGTCAGCTTGTAGTGGTCGAAGCCCGGCAGCGGCCCGGTGAACCAGGTGTCGCCCAGGCCGGACACCGTGATGCCGAACTGCGTGCACGACATGGCCATCGACGTCACGATCGAACTGCCGGGCACCCCAGCGGCGGCGTTGGCCAGCAGCTTCGCGGCCGCCATGGCGGGCCGCAGGAAGAAGTAGTCGCCGGTGGTGAGATAGCCGACCAGCGCCTCGTTCTCGGCGGCGCCGGCGTGCAGTGCGGGCACGATCTCACGCAGCAGCAGCAGCGACGCCGCGGTGTTGCGGCTGTGCAGTTCGTCGCCCTGGCGCAATGCCCGCGCCATGATCGGCAACAGGGGGATACCGCGGGTCCGCCGGATCGCCGCGCCGAGCGCCGGGCCGATGACGTCGGCGAGGAAGCGCAGGTTCTCGCGGACCGCGTCGTTCCATACGCCGTAGTTCAGCCGGTGCGGCGTCTCGCCCTCGAAGAGCGTGCAGAAGGCGCGCTCCCCCGTCGTCGCGTCCTCGACCACGACGACGGGCATCGATGCGGACGTGACGCCGGCCAGCGAGCCGATGCAACCGTGGTCCTGACAGCCGGCGACCTCGATGTCGCCCGCCGCGAAGGCATCGGCTGCCACGTCGAGGTCCGCGGCGAGGCCTTCGTTGACCGCGGCGCCGAGCACCGCCGTGCGCTGCCCGCCGCGGTAGGCGCTCCACGGCATGGTGGGGCCCGAGGTGAGGATCATCCGGCGACGCAGTCCGGGGACGACGTCGATCGCGGGGGCGACGTCGACGAGCACCGGTTGGACACTGCGGACCCGGTCGAGTGCGACGTCGTTCGGCGTCGCCGCCGGACGGCCCGTCGGCGCTGCCGGCATCGAGACGGTCATCGAGATCCTTTCGTCGTGATTAAACGTTTTGGCGCTGCGTATGGGACTGCAGCCCGATCTGATAAAACGTTTTGTCAGATGATGCAGCTCACATTCGAGGCTGTCAAGGGGCGGCGTCACACCCGTCGTCCCCCGGGCCCGTCCGTCCGGTGTGGCAGCCTGTCGGCGTGAATGACTCCGGCGCGCGGACCCCGTCCGGCCCGCCGGCACAACTCCCCGACGTCGTCACCGCGCTGGCCGGCGGTTCCCCGGCGACGTTGGTGTGGCGGAACGAATTGGGCGGATTGACTTTTCGCATCGATCGCGGCCGGAACGACACGCGGTACGTCAAGTGGGTCGCCCTCGGAACACCCGAGATCGACCTCGCCGCAGAAGCGGAGCGACTGGCCTGGGCGCAGCCGTGGGCCGTGGTCCCCCGCGTCCTCGACCACGGCCGCGACGCCGCGGGTGAGTGGCTCGTCACCGAGGAGGTGCCCGGCCGTTCGGCGGTCGAGTGGAAGGGCGACCCGGCGGTGGCGGCCGCGGCGATCGGCCGGGGGCTGCGGTCACTGCACGACGCGCTGCCCCCGGCCGAGTGCCCGTTC
>NZ_JAUMSQ010000549.1:0-1051 GCF_030519285.1 Mycolicibacterium arseniciresistens | reverse complement strand
GTCACCGCCGCCCACTACGAGCGCACCGGCGCCGGCGCCGTCATCGCGGTGCCCGAGCGGCAGAGCACCTGGGCGCTGCGGGAACTGGTGGTGCTGCACGAGATCGCGCACCACCTGTGCGACGCCGAGCCGCCGCACGGGCCGCAGTTCGTCGCCACCTACTGCGCGCTCACCGAGGCCGTGATGGGCCCGGAGGTCGGCCATGTGCTGCGGGTCGTGTACGCCAACGAGGGGGTGCGGTTCGGCTAACGTGTGGCCGGTGACCGAGCCGGATCCACGCGCCGTCGACGAGATGTTCACCGCGCTGCTGCACACCGAGGACGACGCGCTGATCGCCGCGAGGGAGTCGGCGAGCGCGGCGAACATGCCGGCGATCGAGGTGTCGGCGCAGCACGGGGCGCTGCTGCGACTTCTCACGGCGATCAGCGGAGCGCACCGCGTTCTCGAGATCGGCACGCTCGCCGGCTACAGCACCATCAATTTGGCCCGCGGTGTCGGGGCGGGCGGACACGTCGTCACGCTGGAATTCGAACCCGCGCACGCCGAGGTGGCGCGGGCCAACCTCGCCCGCGCCGGCGTCGCCGACCGGGTCGAGGTGATCGTCGGCGCCGCCCTGGACACCCTGCCCACGCTCGCCGGCGGTGACCCGTTCGACCTGGTGTTCATCGACGCCGACAAGGAGAACAACGTCGCCTATGTCGAGTGGGCGGTCCAGCTCGGCCATCCGGGTTCGGTCATCGTGGTCGACAACGTCACCCGGATGGGCCGGGTGCTGGACCCCGCGCCCGACGACCGGCAGGCCCGCGCGGTACGCGACATGCTCGAGATGATCGGCGACCACCCGCGGCTGGACGCCGCTGCGATCCAGACGGTCGGCACCAAGAACTGGGACGGCTTCGCTGTCGCGGTGGTCGTCTAGCCGCAGTACATCCAGCGGAGGCGTCAGGGAGTGCAGATGGGTCCGACGCACGCGCCGGCCCCGCCCGGTCCCGCACCCGCCTCGGCCCCCGGGACCTGGACAGTCGCGCCACCGGGACCCGCGCCGGCGTCG
>NZ_JAUMSQ010000548.1:0-1054 GCF_030519285.1 Mycolicibacterium arseniciresistens | reverse complement strand
GGCCGCACCCGCGCCCCGTCGCCGCGGCGCTCTACGGCGACCTCACCACCACCTTGACCGCGCTGGCCGGCGCGGGCGGCGGCGACCACGAGGCATGGGTTGCTGATCTGCGGGAGAACGAGAATTCGGTGCGGGCGCAGGAGCAGGCCGACCTCGACGACATGCGCACGCCGCTGCACCCGATGCGGGTGTACGCCGAACTGGCGCCACTGCTCGATCGCGACGCGATCGTGGTGATCGACGCCGGCGACTTCGGCTCGTACGCGGGCCGGATGATCGAGAGCTACGTGCCGGGGGCGTGGCTGGACAGCGGACCCTTCGGCTGCCTGGGCTCCGGGCCCGGTTATGCGCTGGCCGCCAAGCTGGCCCGGCCCGCGCGGCAGGTGGTGCTGCTGCAGGGCGACGGCGCGTTCGGCTTCTCCGGGATGGAGTGGGAAACCCTGGTTCGCCACGGCGTGAACGTGGTGTCGGTGATCGGCAACAACGGCGTGTGGGCGCTCGAGAAGCACCCGATGGAGGCGCTGTACGGCTACTCGGTGGTCGCCGAACTGCGGCCCGGCACCCGCTACGACGAGGTGGTGCGTGTGCTCGGCGGGCACGGCGAACTGGTCAGCACGCCCGACCAGCTCCGCCCGGCGCTGGAGCGGGCGTTCGCGGCCGGGCTGCCCGCGGTGGTCAATGCGCTGACCGACCCGAGCGTCGCCTATCCACGCCGCTCCAACCTGGGCTGACCGTGCCGACGTCAGCGTCGAGGTCGAGGCGACGATGAGGGCGCGACACCACGATTCGGTCGACGACTTCCGCGCGGCCGCGGAGCCGCTGTACCGCAGTGACCCCGTCGCCCACACGGTGGAACTGACGCTGCTGCAGTCGAACCGGGTACCCGCCGACGCCGTTCTGCTGACGCTGTGGGACGACGCGACCCTGGTCGGCGCGGCCATGCAGACACCGCCGATGCCGTTGCTGGCCAACGCGATTCCGCCCGGCGCCGCCGCAACGGTGGCCGAGGAGGTGTCGCGGCTGCGGCCCGGCCTGCCCGGCGTGCGGGGCGTGC
>NZ_JAUMSQ010000547.1:0-1085 GCF_030519285.1 Mycolicibacterium arseniciresistens | reverse complement strand
CGTCGCTCAGGCGCGCCGCGTCGGGGCCTTACGGCGCGGTGTCGCCGTCTTGGCGGTGGACTTGGCCGCCTTGCGCGCGGGCCGGCGGCCCTCCTCGATCAGGCGGCCGGCGTTGTCGAGGATGCAGTTCAGCCCGTACTCGAAGTTGGTCTCGTCGGCCACACCGATCCGGTGGCCCTTGGCCGTCAGCTCGGCGATTAGCGGAGTGGTCTCCGGATCGATCGCCGACGGTTCGTCGAAGCTGCCGCTGCCCTCGTGCAGCTCGCGGGTCTTCTGCGAGAGCCGCTCGAGCACCACCGATCCCCGGACGTGCACCGACACCGCCGAGTAGGTGTCGAACGCGTCCTGCGCGGACAGCCCGACCTCGACGAGTTCGGCGATGGCCTTCTCCATCTGCTGAACGCCGAGCCTGCGCACCTTGGGACTCAGCGCGCCGCGGATCAGCACGAGGTCGCAGAGGATGGGACTGGCCAGAAACGTCTTGCGCATGTTGTGGGCGTGGTTGTGCAGAGACTCACGCCAGTTGGTCGCCTCGACATAGGGCGACTCGAACACGATCTGGCGCAGCGCGCGGTCGGTCATCGCGTTGAGCAGGTCGTCCTTCTTGCGGAAGTACCAGTAGATGCTCGTGACACCGACACCCAGATGCTTGCCGAGCAGCGGCATGCTCAGGTTGTCGATCGACACCTGTTCGGCGAGTTCGAAAGCACCGCTGATGATGTCCTCGGGATTGATCGAACCCCGTTCACGTCGCTGACGCTTCTCGGCCGTCGCCTGCTTTGCCACGAGGGGCACCTCCATCACACATCGATGCTGCGCCTGCAGCCCTCGGCACCGGGTCGGTCGACGTGAATCTACCCGTCCCCACCGCCTGAGCTGCGAGTACGCCTGCGTGTCGCCGTCCAAGCGTAACCGTCGACCTTACCGGTCGCCTTCCCGTCGCGCGCCGGCCCGTTGCGGCGCGGCCGGTGCGAGCCTCCCGGGCGGCGCGGGTGAACCTGTTCCAATCTCGCTACCGTAAGTGCTCTAGTAAGGTTTTTGACACAGTGGCCGGCGCGTGCGCCGGGACCGGCCGCCGCGACCGG
>NZ_JAUMSQ010000546.1:0-1096 GCF_030519285.1 Mycolicibacterium arseniciresistens | reverse complement strand
TGTACTGACCACGGACGTTGGTGACGGCGTGGTGAGGTGACAAGACGAAGACCTCCGAGTGAAGTGCGAGCTGCTTAGGAACGCACTACTCACTCCGGAGGTCTTCGTGGTCCACCGTAATGCCCACTTGTCCGAAACCGGTCGTCTGCGGCTGGCTCGTTGCATCGTCGATGATGGTTGGACGCTGCGACGCGCTGCCGAACGCTTCCAGGTGTCGGTGAACACCGCCTCACGCTGGGCGAGCCGCTACCGCCATGAGGGCGTAGCCGGAATGGCCGACCGCAGCTCACGGCCGCATCACAGCCCTAACCGCACACCGACGCGCACCGAGCGTCGAATCATCGGCGTTCGTGTCACCCGCCGGTGGGGACCGGCCAGAATCGCTTACCTGTTGCGATTGAACGTTTCCACGGTGCACAACGTGCTGCGCCGCTATGGCGTCGCCAAGCTGCGATGGCTTGATCGGGCCACCGGGCGAGTCGTACGTCGGATGGAATCAGCCCACTGTGGTGACCTGGTCCACGTCGACGTCAAGAAGCTGGGCAAGATCCCGGCCGGCGGCGGCTGGCGCATGCTCGGCCGGGTCGCCGGCAAGCACAACAGTCAAGCCGATAAGAGTTCGGGACGACAAAGCAAGTACCACAATCCGGTGCGCGGCTATCACTTCGTGCATACGGCCATCGACGCCCACTCACGACTGGCCTACTCCGAACTGCTGGCCGATGAGCGCAAGGACACTGCCGCCGGATTCTGGCTACGCGCCAACGCTTGGTTTGCCGAGTCCGGCATCACCATCCGAAAGGTGTTGACCGACAACGGCTCTTGCTATCGATCGCATGCATTCCGCGATGCACTGGGCACTATCGAGCATCGACGTACCCGGCCATATCGGCCACAGACTAACGGCAAGGTAGAGCGCTTCCACCGCACCCTGGCCGACGAGTGGGCCTACGCGCGGCTCTACACCAGCGATGCGCAACGCTGCCAGGAGTATCCCCGCTGGCTACACACCTACAATCACCACCGCGGCCACACCGCGCTCGGCGGTCACCCACCCGCCAGCCGTGTACCTAACCTCTCAGGTCAGTACAGCTAG
>NZ_JAUMSQ010000545.1:0-450 GCF_030519285.1 Mycolicibacterium arseniciresistens | reverse complement strand
CGGCGCGGTCGGCGGGTACGCCGTCCAGCTCGCCAAGCGCGCCGGGGCGGTCGTCACCGCGACCGCATCCGCGCGCAGCGCGAGCCGGCTGCGCCGCTACGGCGTCGACCGGCTGATCGACCACATCGACTACGCGGCAACGCCGTTCGCCGTCGACGGGCAACCGTTCGACGTCGTGCTCAACCTGGTGAGCACCTCACCGGAGGAGACGGCGGCGCTGGTCGGCGTCATCGCGGACGGTGGCTTCCACGTCGGCACCATGACGTCGGGGGAGGAGAACTCCCGGGTGCGCACGCAGCGGGTCTTCGTCCGCAGCGACGCCGCGCAACTCGCCGGCCTCGTCCGCCGCGTCGACGCCGGCGGACTGCACATCGACGTCGCCGATCGCCGCCCGCTGGCCGAGGTCGCCGCGGTGCACGACGAGTCCGACGCCGGACGGCTGCCCGGCAA
>NZ_JAUMSQ010000544.1:0-647 GCF_030519285.1 Mycolicibacterium arseniciresistens | reverse complement strand
GCGTCGACGCCGGCGGACTGCACATCGACGTCGCCGATCGCCGCCCGCTGGCCGAGGTCGCCGCGGTGCACGACGAGTCCGACGCCGGACGGCTGCCCGGCAAGACCATCCTCATCCCCGGTGCATAGTGATTTCGGCGCGGAAACGCTCGCCCAGCGAACGTTTCCGCGCCGAAATCGCCGCTAGAGGACCTGGGACTCGAGGCGACGCAGATGTTCGCGGGGCGGGCCGAGCAGCTGGGCGCTGCCGTGGGCACGCTTGAAGTACAGCTGGATGTCGTGTTCCCAGGTGATCGCGATGCCGCCGTGCAGCTGGATCGCCTCGCCCGCCACCGCGCTGAACGCCTCGCTCGCGCTGAACCGGGCCAGCGCCGCGGACGTGGCCGACGGCTCGGCGATCGCCTCGGTCACCACGGCCCGCGCCGACTGCACCAGCACGTAGAGGTCGGCCATCCGGTGCTTGAGCGCCTGGAAACTGCCGATCGGCCTGCCGAACTGCACCCGGTCCTTGGTGTAGGCGACCGTCAGCTCCAGACACCGCGCCGCGGCGCCGATCTGCTCGGCGGCCAGCAGCAGCGCCGCGATGTCGGCCAGCCCCGGGTCGGCCCCGAGGTCTGCGTCGGCCCGGCCCTGCACCCGCGCCAGCCG
>NZ_JAUMSQ010000543.1:0-1126 GCF_030519285.1 Mycolicibacterium arseniciresistens | reverse complement strand
GCGGGCGCCGGCCGCTCGACGGGCGCCGGAGTTGCTGCGGGCAGCGGCTTCTCGGCGCGGGGCGGGTCGGCGACGGCAGGCTCTTCGGCGACCGGGGGTGCCTTCACGGCCGGCTCAGGGGCCACCGGCGCCTCGATGACCGGATCGGGAGCCACCGGCTCCCGGACCACCGGCGGCGCCTCGACCACCGGCTCCGGCTCCACCACCACTGGCGCCTGAACGGGCGGCAGCGCTTCCGGCGCAGGGGCTTTCCGCTCGGCGGGCCGTTCCCGGACCTCCACCTCGGAGCCGGATCCGCCCTGGGGCGGGGACGGCAGGACCGTCTCGGTCGGCGCGACCGGGTCCTTGTCGGGTTTGGCCAGCGCAGGGGCGGCGCCGCCGGAGAGCGCGGTCAGCGAGATCACCACCCCCGATGCCAACGCCGCCGCAGCAGTTCTCGGGTTCACCGGTGCACCACCCATTACGGGTCGACTCCTCTGACGTCAGGGCGCAGCCGTCTCCCCCGACACTGGCCTGGTACCAGCAGCCGCCACGACGTGGTGATCAATCGATCTCAACCAAACTTATCGCGCGCCCGCGCGAACCGTTACAGGCACGAAGACTACTGCGTGGCGTACTGCAGCGCCGGTTCGGTGGAGTCGACGCCGCCGCTGCCGTAGATGGTGAGCCGGTCGGGCCGCACCTCGTAGCGGGCGCCGTCGGCGGGGTTGACGGCGTCGAATCCACCGCCCGCCGGCACCGCGTTCGCGAGTTCGAGGTCGGCGCCGTCGCTCAGCCGTTCTCCGCGGTAGTAGTAGCCGCCGCTCGACCCGGTGCCGCACACGACCGCGAGCGAGTTCGCCGTCCGGACCATCGCCGCGGCCTTGTCGCCGTTGTCACAACGCGCCGAATGACCGATGAAGCCCTGTGTGTCGGCGCCGGCCATGGTGACGGCGCCCGCTGTGGTGCTCGTCGTGGTGGACGGGGTCGTCGAGGTGGTGCTCGTCGAGCTCGGAGCGCTCGAAGAGGTCTCGGTGCTCGACGGCTCCGTGGCCTCGGTGGTCGTCGCCTGCGGTGGCACCGCCAGCGGTGTGCGCGCCGGGCTGCCCGCGTCGCCGCCCGACACCAGCAGCGCGCCCAGCACCGC
>NZ_JAUMSQ010000542.1:0-1132 GCF_030519285.1 Mycolicibacterium arseniciresistens | reverse complement strand
CTCGCCGTAGGGCGGTTCGGGCACCAGGTGCCGCCGCCGCAGTTCGGCGCAGCCTTCGAACGACTCCTCGATCCTGTTGTCCCACAGCGCGAATCCCGCCGCCGACCGCCCGAGCTCGCCCGCCACGGCAAGCACGTCGCCCGCGCGGGCGCCGTCGCGGCGCACCGGATGTCCGCCGGCCAGGTCGCCGAGCACCGTCACCGAGATCACCCACTGCGGTGACCGGACCAGGTCGCCGCCGACGATGCCCGCGCCGAGCCGGCGGGCCTCGTCCCACAACCCGTCGGCGAGTTCGACCGCCTGGGCGACGGGTGTGTCGGCGGGAGCGCCGAAGGCCACGACGAAGGCCGTCGCGCGCGCGCCCATCGCCTCGATGTCGGCGGCGTTCTGGGCGATGGCCTTGCGTCCCACGTCGTGAGGCGTTGACCAGTCCAGCCGGAAGTGCCGCCCGGCGACCAGCATGTCGGTCGACACCACCGTGCGCCCGTCGCCGGCCCGCACCACCGCGGCGTCGTCGCCGGGTCCCAGTTCCACCGCGGCCGGTTGCTCACGACCATTGACCAGCCGGTCGATCACCGCGAACTCCCCGGCCGTGGCCAGTGTTTCGGCCGGTTCGAAGCTCGCCATGTCGCCTCCTACCGGGCCGTTCGCGAAAATGAACACCGGCTCGACCTGCGGTACGTTTGGTCCCTGCGGCGTGGAGTCTATGCAGCGAGACAGAGGAGACGGCAGGTGGTCGAGGCTTTCATGCTGATCCAGACCGAGGTGGGCCGCGCCGAGGTCGTCGCCAAGCAACTCGCGGGACTGCCCGGTGTGGTGTCCTCGGAATACGTCACCGGGCCCTACGACGTGGTCGTGCGGGTGGCCGCCGACACGATGACCGACCTGACCGGCACCGTGGTGCCGTCGGTGCAGCAGAGCACCGGCATCACCCGCACGCTGACCTGCCCGATCGCCGACGGAGCCCAGCTCTAGGGTTGACCGCGTGACTGCACCGACCGGGGACGGGCCGCCGCGCGCGCTGATGATCGCGGCGGTCGCGGTGGCTGTCGCGGCGGTCGTGGTGCTGCTCGCGGTGGCGGCGATCCGGCAGGCCGACACACCGGCCGAGCCGGTGGCGATCTCGGCGGTG
>NZ_JAUMSQ010000541.1:0-1139 GCF_030519285.1 Mycolicibacterium arseniciresistens | reverse complement strand
GTTCGACGTGTTCCAGTTGCCTGAGGAACATCAGGAGTTGCGCAGCGCGATCCGTGCGCTCGCGGAGAAGGAGATCGCACCGCACGCCGCGGAGGTCGACGAGCAGTCGCGCTTCCCGGAGGAGGCTCTGCAGGCGTTGAATGCCTCGGGTTTCAACGCCGTGCATGTGCCTGAGGAGTACGGCGGTCAGGGTGCGGATTCGGTGGCGGCGTGCATCGTGATCGAGGAGGTCGCGCGCGTCGATGCGTCGGCGTCGCTGATCCCGGCGGTGAACAAGCTGGGCACCATGGGTCTGATCCTGCGGGGTTCGGAGGACCTCAAGAAGAAGGTGCTCTCCGACCTCGTCGACGGGGCGATGGCGTCTTATGCGCTTTCGGAGCGCGAAGCGGGCAGTGACGCGGCTGCCATGCGGACCCGCGCCAAGGCCGACGGCGAGGACTGGATTCTCAACGGCACCAAGGCGTGGATCACCAATGGCGGCAAGTCGGACTGGTACACCGTGATGGCGGTGACCGATCCGGACAAGGGCGCCAATGGTATTTCGGCGTTCGTGGTGCACCTCGACGACGAGGGCTTCAGCATCGGACCGAAGGAGAAGAAGCTCGGCATCAAGGGTTCGCCGACCACCGAGCTGTACTTCGAGAACTGCCGCATTCCCGGTGACCGGATCATCGGCGAGCCGGGCACCGGCTTCAAGACCGCGCTGGCCACCCTTGACCACACCCGCCCGACGATCGGTGCGCAGGCGGTGGGCATCGCGCAGGGTGCACTGGACGCGGCGATCGCCTATACCAAGGACCGCAAGCAGTTCGGCCGCCCGGTCAGTGACAACCAGGGTGTGCAGTTCATGCTCGCCGACATGGCGATGAAGGTGGAGGCGGCCCGGTTGATGGTTTACAGCGCCGCCGCCCGTGCCGAGCGCGGTGAACCGGCGCTGGGCTTCATCTCCGCGGCGTCGAAGTGTTTCGCCTCCGATGTCGCGATGGAGGTGACCACCGATGCCGTGCAGTTGTTCGGCGGTGCCGGTTACACCATCGACTTCCCGGTGGAGCGGATGATGCGCGACGCCAAGATCACCCAGATCTACGAGGGCACCAACCAGATCCAGCGCGTCGTGATGTCACGCGCACTGCTGAAGT
>NZ_JAUMSQ010000540.1:0-1159 GCF_030519285.1 Mycolicibacterium arseniciresistens | reverse complement strand
GTCGCGTGCTGCGTGCCCACGGCTACCCCTCGGCCCACTGCGCGGCGCAGGTCGACGACGACCACCGCAGCGCCGACCTCGTGGTGGCGCTGGGCCGCAACCACCTGCGCATGCTCGGTGAACAGGGCGTGCCGTCCAACCGGCTGCGGATGCTGCGCTCCTTCGACCCGCGCTCGGGCGCGCACGCGCTGGACGTCGACGACCCCTACTACGGCACGCAGGATGATTTCGAGGACGTGTTCCGGGTGATCGAGGCGGCGCTGCCCGGCCTGCACGACTGGGTGGACGAACGCCTCGCCGAGCGCGGGCTGGCCAGCTGATGCGACGGTGGGCGTTCTTCCTGCGACCGGGCTGGCTCGCCCTGTTCGTCGTGGTGATGGCGTTCGCCTACCTGTGCTTCACCGTGCTGGCTCCCTGGCAGCTCGGCAAGAACACCAAGACCTCTCGTGAGAACGACCAGATCGCCTACTCGCTGACCGCGGATCCGGTTCCAGTGACAACCCTGCTGCCGCAACAGGATTCGTCGGCGGCCGACGACCAGTGGCGGCGGGTGACGGCGACCGGCCACTATCTGCCCGACGCGCAGGTGCTGGCCCGGCTTCGGGTGGTCGACGGCGACCCCGCCTATGAGGTGCTGGTGCCGTTCGCCGTCGACGGCGGGCCCACCGTGCTCGTGAACCGCGGGTACGCCAAACCGGAGCAGGGCTCCCAGGTGCCGCCGATCGACCCCGTGCCGGGCGGCACGGTCACCATCACCGCGCGGCTGCGCGACTCCGAACAGGTTGCGCCCGACAAGAAGCCGATGCGTGCCGAGGGCTTCGACCAGGTGTACTCGATCAACACAGCGCAGGTCTCGGCCCTGACGGGGGTGCCGCTCACCGGTTCCTACCTGCAACTCGTCGAGGACCAGCCCGGCGGCCTCGGGGTGATCCCGCTGCCGCACCTCGACGCGGGGCCG
Organism: Mycolicibacterium arseniciresistens; assembly: GCF_030519285.1. Lineage (NCBI taxonomy): Bacteria > Bacillati > Actinomycetota > Actinomycetes > Mycobacteriales > Mycobacteriaceae > Mycobacterium > Mycolicibacterium arseniciresistens. Next base: position 201 of record NZ_JAUMSQ010000540.1, on the reverse strand, counting down.
TTCCTGTCGTACGGCATCCAGTGGATCGCGTTCGGCATCATCGCCCCCATCGGGCTCGGCTACTTCGTGTACTCCGAGATCCGGCAGCGCCGACTGGAGAAGGCCGCGGCGGCCGCGGCGGCAGCGGCCCCGCCTGCGCCACTCACCGCCGAACAGAAGATCGCCGACCGCTACGGCCGGCGGCGCTGAGCAGGACCGCCA
>NZ_JAUMSQ010000054.1:0-21499 GCF_030519285.1 Mycolicibacterium arseniciresistens | reverse complement strand
GGTGGCGGCCGCGGCGATCGGCCGGGGGCTGCGGTCACTGCACGACGCGCTGCCCCCGGCCGAGTGCCCGTTCGAGTGGAGTGTGCAGCGACGCCTGCTACGGGCTGACACCCGGATCGCCGACGGTGAAGGACCCGCACACTGGGCGCCGGAGCACCGGCACCTCGGACTGCCCGCCGCGCGCGCACGCCTCGACGAACCGCCGCCGATCGACCGCCTGGTGGTCTGCCACGGCGATGCGTGCACACCCAACACGCTGCTGCACGACGACGGCGACTTCGCCGCGCACGTCGACCTCGGATCACTCGGCGTGGCGGACCAGTGGGCGGACCTCGCCGTCGCGACGTGGAGCCTCGATTGGGACTACGGCCCCGGGTTCGACCGAGTGCTGTTGCAGGCGTATGGGATCGAGGCCGACGAACCGCGCATCGCGTACTACCGGCTGCTCTACGACCTCGCCTGAGCCGTGGCGGTGACGACGAACAGGGTGATCGAGGCGAAGAACGGTTCCGCGTCGAGGTGCTGCAGCCAGCTGCGGCCCTGCTCGTCGCTCAGGTAGCCGGCGGCCACGGCGCCTTCGGTGACCGACCGGATGGTGAGGACGTTCTCGGCCTCGGCGGCGTCGGTGAACACCACGGTGGCCGGGATGATCGCGTCGACCGTCAACCCGGCATGCCGGAGCAGCCGGGGCAGTGCCCGGCCGATGGTGGCGTTGGGCGCGCTGCGCTCGACGTTGAATGCGGTGTACGCGCGGCTGGCGGCGGCGTCCGGATGGTCGATGACCAGGGTCGCCCAGTCCGGTTCTACGCAGACGATCCGCCCCGCCGGGCGCAACAGCCGGGCGGCCTCACCGATCACCGTGGCCGGCGACGACACGTGCTGCAGCATCCGGTCGATGTGCACCCGGTCCACTGAACGGCTCTCGACGGGCAGCCGGTGTGCGTCGGCGATCTCGGTCGACACGTTGGCCAGGTCGGCGGTGTCGGCCCGCGCGTGCCGGATCAGATCGGCGTCGTGGTCGACGCCGATCACCCGTCCGGTCGGGCCGACCGCCTCGGCGTAGGACCTCAGGTCGGCGCCCGGCCCGCATCCCACGTCGACGACCACGTGCCCGCTGCCCAGGTCGAGTTGTGCATTCCCGATCGCCTTGAACCTGCCCGCATCGGAATGCGCGAGCCGCAGCAGGTAGTCGCGCGAACGCGCCGCTTCCAGCGGTGTTCGTGACATCAATCGAGCGTAGTGGCCCCACTCGGGCGCCAACCGTTTTGCGCCGATCAGTGCCTACTTGTCGACGGCCATCTTCACGGCCATCCCGCCCAGCAGCGTCCCCGCCACGTACCGCTGCACCCGCAGCCAGACCGGTCGCGCGGTGAGGAAGCCGGAGATCGTGGCCGCGGCGAGCACGATCGCACCGTTGACGGTGACCGCGATGGCGATCTGGACCAGCCCGAGCAGCAGCGCCTGCAACCAGATCGACCCACGCGCCGGATCGATGAACTGCGGGATGAGCGCCATGTACATCAGCGCGATCTTCGGGTTCAGCAGGTTGGTGACCAGGCCCATCCCGAACAGCCGCAGCGGCCGGTGCGCCACCTGGTCGGCGCCGCCGAACGGCGACTTCCCGCCGGGCCGCAGCATGGTCCACGCCAGGTAGCCGAGGTACAGCGCACCGGCGACCTTGACGGCGGTGAACAGCGCGGGCACCGCCACGAAGATCGCCGTGAGGCCGAGCGTGGCCGCCGACAGGTACACCGCGAAACCCGTCGCGACGCCTGCCAGTGACACCAACCCGGCGGAACGGCCCTGGCTGACGCTGCGCGAGGCGAGGTAGATCATGTTCGGCCCCGGCGTCAGCACCATGAGGAGGGCGACGAGCGCGACACCGGCGACGGCGGAGAAGTCGATCACGCCCGCAATCCTCGTCCTCGCCGGCTCCCGGCCGCCACCGATTTACCGGCACTCACCCGCGCCGAGCGCGGGTTCCGGCGGCGAGGTGACGGTGATCCGGGTGCCATCGCCGACCTTCGACTCGACGTGCAGGTGCCCGCCCATCGCGTCGATGCGCACCATCAGCGACGCCAGGCCGATGTGCCCCTGCGCGACCCGCTGGTCGACGATCGCCGGATCGAATCCGGTGCCGTCGTCGACGATGGTGAGCACCACGCGGTCACCGGTGCGGCGCAGCGACACCGTCACCTCGGTGGCGCCCGCGTGCTTGCCGATGTTGGTGAGCAGCTCGCGCGCCGCCCGGTACAGCAGCGCCTGCGAGGCCGGTGATCCGACGTCCTCCAGGTCGGCTTCGATCAGGAAATCGCTGCGAGAGCCGTGCTGGCGCAACAGTTCCCGCACCGCCTCGGTGAGGCCGAGTTGCGCCAGCACCTGCGGGTGCAGTTCGGTCACCGTCGAGCGCATCCCGGCTGCGGTGTCCTGCAGCGCGGCGTACACCTCGTCGAGGCGGGCGTCGGGATGACGTTCGCGGATCTCGTCGAGCTGCATCCGGGCGGCGAGCAGTGTCTGCAGCGGGCCGTCGTGCAGGTGCTCGGCCAGTTCGCGGTTCTGCCGTTCCTCCGCGCGGGTCGACTCGTAGACCAGCCGGCGACGCACCTCCTGCAGAGCCCGCACGCGCGCCGCCCGGCGGGCGAGCACGAAACACAGCGCGGTGGTGGCGACGGCCAGCCACACCAGGAATCCGAACTGCAGATACACCATGTCCGGCATGCCGACGCGGTCGTCGCGCTTGGAGTAGACCACCCACACCGCGAGATAGCCCACGGCGGTGCTCAATCCGAGCACCGCGGTCAGCACCGGACGGTCCTGGAACGCCACCGACAGCGGCAGCAGGAAGAAGACCGGGAGCAGCGCGGCGGTCGCGCCGCCCGACACCAGGCACAGCACCACCACCACCGCGACGTCGACCGCGGTGGGCGCCCACGTCGACCAGCGCGGCAGCGGACCGCGGTGGATCGCCACCAGCCACGCCACCGCGGCAACGGCGTAGCAGCCCAGGATCGCGGCGTAGAACGCAGGCAGCCAGTGGTCGACCTCCCACTCCATGACCAGCACGAGCATCAGGGCGATCAGCGGCAGCCGCAGCACCGCCGCCACCCGGACGGGTTCGGTGAAGTACCCCTCGAGCAGCTGGCGGGTGCCGGAAACCATGTCAGTCGAGCAGTTTTCGGCGCATCGCCTCGGCGACCGCCGCGCCGCGGTCACTCACGCCGAGCTTCTCGTAGAGCCGCTGCACGTGGGTCTTCACCGTCGACGGCGCGAGGAACATGTCCTTGGCCATCGCCGGGATGCTGCGCCCCGCGGCGATCATGGTGAGCACCTCGCGCTCGCGCGGGCTCAGCACCGGGGCGTCCGGTTCGTTGCGACGGCGGATCTCACCGGCCAGTCCCACGGCCAGCGCCGGGGCGATGACGTCGCGACCCTTGGCGCAGTCGAGCACCGCGTCGACCAGTTCGCTGCGCGACGACTCCTTCGACAGGAAGCCGGCGGCGCCCTCCTGTAACGCCTTGTAGACGATCGCGGATTCGTCGTGGGCCGACAGCAGCAGCACCCGGGTGGACAGGTCGTCGCGGGCGACCGCCGCGGCCACCTCCGCACCGTCCAGCCCCGGCATGCGGTAGTCCAGCAGCGCCACCTGCGGCCGGTGCTCGCGGATCATGGCCAGGGCGGCCACACCGTCGTCGGCCTCGGCCACCACGTCGATCGCACCACTGGACTGCAGCGCACGCACCACTCCGTCGCGGAACAGCGGGTGATCGTCGCCCACCACCACGCGCACCTTGCCGAGCGCCTCGTCGGCCACGCCAGTCAGCTTGACACAGCGGTCGCCGCCGTTCCCCCGATCGGGGGAACGGGGATTCCTCCGGTGTGCCCGCCGATCGGCGGACAGACGCGGGCCCCGGATCGCGACATAGTTGTGTCATCGCCGGAGAACACCGGCGGAAGAACTCAAAAGTCAACGAACACAGGAGAAATCATGAACAACATCGTCCGCGTCCTCGCCCTCCCGGTGCTGTCGGCCGGCATCATCGGTGGCGCAGCCCTCGGCTTGGCAGGCACCGCATCCGCCGCCCCGCAGACCGCTCCGCAGGACCCCGGCCACTCCTACGTCCAGCCGACCAAGGCGAAGCCGACCGCCCAGCAGATGAAGGGTTCGCACCACCGCAAGAAGGTCATGCGCCACCACCGGCGACACCACTGATCCACCCACCACCGACGGCCCCGCCACCTCCACGGCGGGGCCGTCGGCCTGTGTCGGCACCGGCGGGCGTATGCGGGAGCCGCCTGCTTTTACACGTGTCATATCGTGGCCAGATGGACTTCGCGATGTCGGCCAAGGCGCAGGATTACCACAAGCGGCTGACCGCTTTCATGACCGAGTACGTGTTCCCCGCCGAAGCGGAGTACCACCGCTACCGCGAGGACGCCGGGCCCAAGGACCACACCGTCCCGCCGATCGTCGAGGAGCTCAAGGTCCGCGCCAAGGAGCAGGGGCTGTGGAATCTGTTCCTGCCGTCGCTGTCGGGTCTGTCCAACATCGAGTACGCGCCGCTGGCCGAGCTGTCGGGGTGGAGCCCCGAGATCGGTCCCGAGGTGATCAACTGCGCCGCCCCCGACACCGGCAACATGGAGACGCTGCACCTGTTCGCCACCGAGGAGCAGAGCAAGCAGTGGCTGGAACCGCTGCTGGCCGGTGAGATCCGCAGTGCGTTCGCGATGACCGAGCCCGCCGTCGCCTCCAGCGACGCCCGCAACATCGAGACGACGATGCTGCGCGACGGCGACGACTACGTGATCAACGGCCGCAAGTGGTGGATCACCGGCGCCGCCGACCCGCGCTGCAAGATCCTGATCGTGATGGGCCGCACCAATCCCGACGCGGCCAGCCACCAGCAGCAGTCGATGATCCTGGTGCCGGCCGACACCCCCGGGGTGTCCATCGAGCGTTCGCTTCCGGTGTTCGGCTGGCAGGACCAGCACGGGCACTGCGAGATCACCTTCGACAACGTGCGGGTGCCGTCGTCGAACCTGCTGCACGAGGAGGGCAGCGGCTTCGCGATCGCCCAGGCGCGGCTGGGCCCCGGCCGCATCCACCACTGCATGCGGGCCCTCGGTGCGGCCGAGCGTGCGCTCGCGCTGATGGTCGACCGGGTGCACAAGCGCGTCGCGTTCGGCAAGCCGCTCGCCGAGCAGGGCGTGGTGCGGGAAGCGATCGCCAGGTCACGCAACGAGATCGACCAGGCCCGGCTGCTGTGCGAGAAGGCGGCGTGGACCATCGACCAGCACGGCAACAAGGGCGCGGCTGTGCTCGTCGCGCAGATCAAATCGGTCGCACCGCAGGTGGCGTGCGACGTCATCGACCGGGCGATCCAGGTGCACGGCGGCGCAGGCGTCAGCGACGACTTCCCGCTCGCCCGGCTGTACAGCTGGCACCGCGCGATGCGGCTGTTCGACGGTCCGGACGAGGTGCACATGCGCACCATCGCCCGCGCCGAGCTCGGCAGGGAGAAGTCCCCGGTCGCCGCGGCGGTGACCGGCGCGTGACCGACGGCCTCGGAGAACTGTCGGGGGCGTGGAACTTCCGCGACATCGCCGAACACACCGCGATCCGGCCCGGGCGGTTCTTCAGGTCCAGCGAGCTGGCCGCACTCGACGACGCCGGTCGGGCGGCGCTTGCCCGCTTCAGGGTCACCGACGTCGCCGATCTGCGTTCGGACCGCGAGGTCGAGCGCCGCGGTGCGAGCCTGGTGCCCGACGGCGTCGCCGTGCACCGGCTCCCGTTCCGGGAGGTCGGCACCCATGCCCCGCACGAGCAGGGCTTCGAGCAGCTGCTGGCGCAGGAGACCGAGGGCGCCGAGGACGTCGCGGCTGCCGCCGGCCGCTACATGACCGAGGAGTACGCGAAGTACCCGGCGATGGCCGGAGCGCAGGCCGCTGTGCGCCGGATGGTGACGCTGCTCGCCGACGAGCGGACGGTGCTCACGCACTGTTTCGCGGGCAAGGACCGAACCGGCTTCACCGTCTCGGTCGTGCTCGAGGCCGCAGGTGTCGGCCGGGATGCCATCGTCGCCGACTTCCTCCGCAGCAACGACGCCGTTCCGCTGCTGCGCGAACAGATCATGGAGTCGATCCGGGCCCGGACCGCCGAACAGCCCACCGATGAGATCGTGACGTTCGCCGAAGCCCGGCTCGCCGATGAGATCCTCGGTGTCCGCGAGGAATACCTCGATGCGGCGCGACGCATGATCCTGAACGACTACGGCTCGCTCGAGAACTACCTGGCCGCCGTCGGCGTGACCGACGACGACGTCGCGCGTCTGCGGCAGCAGCTGCGCGACTGACGGCGCGCGGGTTTGCATGACGCTGCGGCGAACGTGCGCTCACTGCGATTTTCGGCCCGGATTTTCGCCATGACCGCACGCTCGGCGACGCGCCCGCGGCGGGACAGCACTACTGCGTGACGTAGACCCCGGCCACCCACGCGGCCGTAGCCAGCAGCGCACCCGCCAACTCGACGAACATCGACAGCGCGACGCCCTTGAGCGCATGCACCGTCGACGCCCAGGCCAGCCGCTGATCGCGGCGCGCCGCGAGTTCGGCGAGGTAGATCCCGCCGACGAAGCCGATCGGCAGGCCGAGGACGGGGATCACGAAGAAGCCGATGATGCCAAGCACACCGCCCGCCGCCAGGCTCGACGTCCGGACGTCGGCCGCGCGCATCCGGCGCACCGGCCACAGGTACTTCACCAGGGTCGTCGCGCCGAGCAGCACTGACGCCACCGCCAGCGTCACCCAGCCGGTCATGTCCTGCTCCACCAGCGCCCACACCAGGATCGCCGCGAAGATCAGCAGCGTGCCCGGCAGCAGCGGCACCAGGATGCCGACCAGCCCGACGGCGATCGCCAAGCCGACCAGGAGGATGCCGCCCGTGCTCACGTCAGCGAGCCTACGGCGTCACGGCCGCCTGCCGCGCACCCATTGGATGGTGCCGATCGTCTTGGTCCGCACGCCGACCACGCCGAGCGACTCGAGGGTGTCCCCGATCTCGTCGTCGTCGAAGACGCGGGCGCCGGCGTTGGGCAGCACCCCGATCAGCCGCGCGGCGGGTCCCGCCGTCGGCACCATGACGGCCATCCGGCGGCCGGGCCGCAGCACCCGCACCATCTCGGCCAGCGCCACCGGCGGATCGGGGATCAGCTGCAGCATCGCCATCGACACCACCGCGTCGACCGACTCGTCGCGAAACGGCAGTCGCTGCGCATCAGCCCGGACGAATCCGACGTTCGGTCCGGCCTCGGCGCGCACGGCGCGGGCGAGCATCGGCTCGGAGATGTCGACGCCGAGCGCCAGTCCACCCGGGCCGGCCGCCCGGCCGAGTGCCGCGGTGACGTTGCCGGGCCCGCTGCCGACGTCGAGCGCGACACCGCCGACCGGCAGGCTCAGCCAGTCGATCGGCAGCTGCCACGACGTGACCAGCCGGCGCACCACGAGCTGCGAGTTGTCGTAGACCATCGAGCCCAGGCGCGACGCCCACACCGCCTGGATGGTTCCGGTGTTGCGTTCGGGCGCATCGCCGCCCGTGTCGCCCAGCAGGTCGTCGCTCAACAGGTCGAGGTAACCGCCGTCGATCCTCGGGTTCACCGGCGGATCGACGAGCAGCTTCTGAGCCATCCGGAGCGCGGGCGGAAGAGGTGTGGTCACGCCGTCCACGCTACGCCGCTCAAGCCCCCAATTTGTCGGCCAGATCCTGGAAATCGGCTGCCATGACGTCGAATTCACCTTCCGGCGGCATGCGCAACACCCGGTCGGGCCCGTGTTCGAGCGGACGGAACACGAAGCCCGTGCGCAGTCCCGCCGACCGGGCCGCGCGCAGGTCACCGGGATGGGCGGCGACCAGCATCAGCTCCTCGGGTGCGACGCCGAGCAGGTCGGCGCAGCCGAGATAGGCCTCCGGGTCGGGCTTGTAGTGCCGGAACAGCTCCGCGGAGATCACGCAGTCCCACGGCAGCCCTGCGCGCTTGGCCATGTTCGTCAGCAGCGAGACGTTGCCGTTCGACAGCGTGGTGATGACGAACCGCTCCTTGAGCCGCGACAGCCCGGCCACCGTGTCCGGCCACGGGTCCAGACGGTGCCAGGCCCGGTTCAGCTCGTCGACCTCGTCGTCGCCGACCGCGATGCCCGCGCCGGAGAGCAGCTCCACGAGGCGGCCCCGGTGCAGGTCGTCGATCCGCGTCCAGGGCAGCTCACCGCGCCGCACCCGGTCCATCGCCGGCGCGTACCCGGCCCGCCAGTCGTCGGCGAAGGCAGGCCAGTCCTCAGACAGCCCGTGCCGGCGCCCGAACGCCTCGAGTTCGGCGACGATGCTGGACCGCCAGTCGACCACCGTGCCGAACACGTCGAACGCCAGAGCGCGGATCACGGTTTCAGGACCAGCTTGCCGCGGATCTCACCCGCGGCCAGCGCCTCGAGTGCGGCGCAGCCCTCCGAGAGCGGGTAGGTCACCGGCGGCGGTGGCCGCAGGCCGGCCTCGACCAGCTTGCCCAGCCCGAACCCGAACAGCGACTGGGCACCCGGATTGCGGTTGACGAATTCGCCCCAACCCACGCCGACCACCGAGACGTTGCGCAGCAGCAGCCGATTCACCTTGACCGTCGGGATGCCCCCCGCGGCGAATCCGATCACCAGCAGCCGGCCCTCGGTGGCCAGCGCGCGGATCGCGTCGTCGAACGCCTCGCCGCCGACGGGATCGACCACCAGGTCGACACCGCGGCCGTCGGTGACGTCGCGGACCGCCTGCAGCCATCCGTCGGTCAGCGGCAGCACCACATCAGCTCCCAGCGACTCGACGAAGTCACGGGCATCGGGCCGGTGCACCATCGCGATCACCTTGGCGCCCATCGCCTTCGCGATCTGGATCGACGCCGTGCCGATGCCGCCCGCCGACCCGAGCACCAGCACGGTCTCGCCGATGCGCAGGGCGCCGCGACGTGCCAGCGCGAAGTACATCGTGTAGTAGTTGCCGAGCAGCGCCGCGGCGGACGCGTCGTCGACCCCCGGCGGGGTCGGCACCACCGACGACGCGGGCACCGCCACCCGTTCGGCGAAGCCGCCCAGCAGTGAGAACGCCGAAACCCGTTGTCCCACCGTGAACTCGGAGTCCTCGGGCACCGAGCGCACGGTGCCCGCCACCTCGACGCCGGGGATGAACGGCGGGTCCAGCTTCAGCTGGTACTCGCCGCGCAGCATCAGCAGGTCGGGGAAGTTGACGCCGGCAGCACCGACGTCGATGACGACGGCATCGGCGTTGCGCACGTCGTCGACATCGGTGTACTCCAGGCCGGCAGGGCCCGTCAACGATTGCGCGACAAGCGCTTTCACCCGAGTTTGAAGCTGGCCTGCTGCGCCGCCGACAGATCGGTGATCTCGGCCCACTTCGCTGCGACGTCGTCGAGTGACGGCACCCCGTCGGAGAAGGTGATGCCCTCGTTCTGGAACAGCGCGGTGCGCTGCACCTTGCCGCCGCCGACGATGAAGATCGAATCGGTGTCGGGCAGTTCCTCGGTCATCAGGTAGGCCACCACCGGCGCCACGTACTCCGGGGTGAGCTTCTCGAAGACCTCCGGCGGCAGGATGTCCTGCGTCATCCGGGTCGCCGCGATCGGTGCGACGGCGTTGGTCTTGATGTTGTACTTCGCGCCCTCCTGGGCGAGCGTGTTGATCAGTCCGACCAGGCCGAGCTTGGCGGCGCCGTAGTTGGCCTGCCCGAAGTTGCCGAACAGGCCGCTGGTGGAGGTCGCCACGACGACCCGGCCGAAGCTCTGCTCGCGGAAGTGCGGCCACGCCGCGCGGATCACGTTGTAACCGCCGTAGAGGTGCACCTTCAGCACGGCGTCCCAGTTCTCGTACGTCATCTTGTGGAAGGTGCCGTCGCGCAGGATGCCCGCGTTGCTCACCACGCCGTCGACCTTGCCGAACTCGTCGATCGCGGTCTTGATGATGTTCTCGGCGCCCTCGGACTCCGCGACGGAGTCGTAGTTGGCGACCGCGCGGCCGCCCGCCGCCTTGATCTCGTCGACCACCTGATCGGCCATCGCCGAGCCCGCACCGGTGCCGTCGCGCGAACCGCCCAGGTCGTTGACGACGACGCTGGCGCCCTCACGGGCCAGTGTCAGCGCGTACTCGCGGCCCAGTCCGCCTCCGGCGCCGGTGACGACGATGACGCGATCCTGCACTCCTGGCATGGGTTTCCTATCTCTCGGGCTTCGTTGACGAAATCAGAACAGCTTGCGGGCCAGCTTCCAGGCCTTCTCTGTATACGGGGGATAGATGAAGGCGCCCACGTCGGGTCGGGTGGTCTTCGTCATCACCGTCTTCTTGTGGCTGAACGTCTCGAAGCCGAATCTGCCGTGGTAGGCGCCCATGCCCGAGGGGCCGACGCCGCCGAACGGCAGCTTGTGCGTCGCGAAGTGGAACAGCAGGTGGTTGACCACCATGCCGCCGGCGGACACCTCCTTGACCACCCGCTCGCGGATGCTCTTGGTCTTGGTGAACAGGTACGCGGCCAGCGGCTTCGGCCGTGCGTTGACGAAATCGATGGCGTCGTCCAGTGATTGGACCGTCACTATCGGCAGGATCGGCCCGAAGATCTCGTCGGTCATCAGCGGCTCGGCCGGGTCGGGATCGACGACGACGGTCGGCTGGATGCTGATCTTCGACGCGTCGGAGCCGCCGCCGATGACGACCTCACCCTTGGTCGCAGCGAGCGCCGTGGCGAGCCGGTCGAAGTGCCGCTCGTTGACGATGCGCTTGCCGTCGGGGTTGCCGGACTCGAAGGTGGTGACCGCGGCCTTGATCTTGTCGACGAGTTCCTCGCGGATCTTCGCGTCGGCCAGCACATAGTCGGGCGCGATGCAGATCTGGCCCGAGTTGATCAGCTTGGTCCAGGCGATGCGCTTGGCGGCGACGTCGATGTCGGCGTCGGCGGTGACGATCACCGGGCTCTTGCCACCGAGCTCGAGGGTGACCGGCGTCAGATGCGGTGCGGCGCCCTCGTAGACCTTGCGGCCGATCTCCGTGCCCCCGGTGTACAGCAGGTAGTCGAAGCCCTGGGCGATGAGTTCCTGGCTGACCGAGCCGTCGCCCTCGATCACCGCGATGGCATCACCGTCGAGGTACTTGGGCACCAGGTCGGCCATCACCGCCGACGAGGCGGCAGCCACCTCCGACGGCTTGAGCACCACGGTGTTGCCCGCGGCGATGGCGCCGACGGCCGGACCCAGGGTCAGCGCGAACGGGAAGTTCCACGCGCCGATGATCAGCACCGTGCCGAACGGCTCGTGCTCCACCCACCCCAGGCCGGGCAGCTGCGACATCTCCAACATCCGGTACTTGCGCCGCGTCCACTTGCGGAGGTTCTTCGCCGCGTCCTTGGCCTCGCCGGCGACGCTGGCGATGTCGGCCAGCCACGCCTCGAAGGGCTTGCGGCCGAGGTCCTGCTCCAGCGCGTCGGCGATGACCGCCTCGTTCTCGATCATCAGCCGCTCCATCGCGCGCAGCTGCTGTCTGCGCCATTCGATGTCGCGGGTGCGGCCCGTGGCGAACGTCTGCCGGAGCCTGGCGACGGTCGAGTCGATGTCGGTGGTGGGCGCGCTGACGGATTCGGTGGTCATGGGGGGAGTCCTTCCTGACCCGAGGATGACCCGATCCTAACCAACCGGTTGGGCCGTCAGAACCCCCGTGCTACCCGGCCCGCTCGGCGGTGACGAAGTGCGAGAACGCGTCGTCGTCGGACAGCTCGGCGGGCAGCGCCCACCGCCCCAGCCGGCGCATCTCCTGCTGCGAGTCGACCGGCGTCGCCGACCAGCCGTGGCCGTCGAGCCACTCGGCGACGTCGGCTCGATCGGGATCCTCGTAGATCAGCTCCTGGATCTTCAGGGACTCCTCCATGCCGAACTTCTCGGCGATCCGCTCGAAGCGCGCCCGCATCTCCTCCCGGCGGTCCTCCGACGACACCCCGGCGGTCTCGGCGGCGATCCGGCTTCCCGCCGCGCTGAGCGCCGTGACCTGCTCGAACAACCGGTCCTGCGCGTCGGCGGGCAGATACATCAGCAGGCCTTCGGCCAGCCAGGCGGTCGGCTGCGCCTGGTCGAAACCGGCCTCGCGCAGCGCCGCCGGCCAGTCGAACCGCAGGTCGATCGGCACCTCCCTGCGGGTGGCCGAGGGCTCGGCCCCATGGCCGGCGAGCGTCTGCGCCTTGAATTCGAGCACCTTGGGCTGGTCGATCTCGTAGACCGTCGTGCCTGCCGGCCAGTCCAGCCGGTAGGCCCGCGAGTCGAGCCCGGAGGCGAGGATGACGACCTGCCGGATGCCTGCGGCGCTGGCCTCGGCGAAGAACCGGTCGAAGAAGTGGGTGCGCACGGCCTGGTAGCCGCCCATGTGCGCGAAGATCGCGGCGGCCTCGGCATCGACCTCGCCCACCTTCTCGGTGAAGTCGCCGTCGAGCATCGCGCTCCACACGCCGCTGCCCGCGGCGTCGACCAGCACGCGCGCGTACGGGTCCTGGATCAGTGGATTGTCCCGCTCGGTCTCGCCGGCGCGGGCCGCGGCGACCATCACGGCCGTCGTGCCGACGCTGGTGGTGATGTCCCAGGTGTCGTCATGGGTGCGCAGTGAGCTCATCACGCCATGCTACCGAAGAGCTTAGCCAAGCTATGCGATGGGTTGTGCGGCCTCTGGCTCAGTCCGTGAGATGCCAGAGCTTGTTGGCCATCAGCAGCTCGAACTTGTCGATGACGCGTTCCAGCTCGTCGTGGTCGCCGACGTAGCCCGCGTAGAAACCCATCCCCCACATCACCGCGACCAGCATCTCCACGATCGAGGGGATGTCGGTGTCGGTGCTGAGCTCTCCGCGCTCGATCGCGTCGTTGACCGCCCATGCGACGAACGCGCGCGAATTGCGCAGCGCGTCGTGCTCGTCGTTGCGCAGATCCGGATGCCGCTGGGACTCCAGCACCGACGTCACGAGAAAAGCTGCTGCCGAACGGTCTTCGGAACCGGCGTCCATTGTCGCGGCGAAAAAGGCGGACAGTCTGCTCAACAAAGTGGTGGCGCCCTGCGCTCGGGCCATCCCCGCGCTAACAATCAGCGCATTGGTCTGCTCGACGACTTCGCGGTACAGAACCCGCTTACTGGCGAAGTAATGGTTGATTGCCGGGCGGGTCAGATCCGCGCGGACCGCGATCGCCTGAAAGGTCGCCGCGTCGTAGCCGAGTTCGCTGAAGATCTCCCGGGCGGCGCGCAGAATGCGCTCCCGCGTTTCCGCGGCCTTCGCTGCGGGAGGTCGACCCGGTCCCCGACTCGCGGTATACGGCACGGTCAAATTGTGCCACACGTCACCTACGCCACCGTCAAGAGTTGCCAGACCAGCTGCGATGACATTCGATGCCAGCAAATTTCCGCTGGTCGGGGCTCCCGATTTGCGCCCGAATGGGGGCCGGCGAACAACTAGGCTGTCAAGCCATGGCCAGTGTCGTTTCTCGGGAAGCGTACTTCGAGACCGGCCTCGATGTGCTCTCCGAACTGGGGTACGGCGGGCTCAAACTCGCCGAGGTGTGCAACCGTCTCGGTGTCACCACCGGCTCCTTCTACCACTACTTTCCCAGCTGGCCCGCCTACACCAAGGACCTCGTCGCGCACTGGCGGCAGGCCCGCACGACCGGGGTGGTCGACGCCGTCCGCGCCGAACCCGATCCGCGCCGACGCATCGACACCCTGGTGCAGGAGGCGCTGGTGCTGCCGCACAGCGCCGAGGCCGCCATCCGGGTGTGGAGCTCGCTGGACCCCGAGGTGTACGCCGTGCAGTCCGCGGTGGACAAGCAGCGCTACGACATCATGTTCGAGTCCGCCTATGAGGTCCTCCAGGACAAGCGCCAGGCCGAGGTGTTCGCCGCCTGGAGCGTCTACATCCTGATCGGCTACGAGCAGACCGCCCTGCCCCGCGACATCCCGGCGCTGAATTGGATCGCCGACCAGCTGCTCGAGGCGCTGGACTCCGGCCGCTTCGCGACGGTGCCGCCCGCCTGACCGGTCTACCATCGGCGGGCATGCTGACTCCGGGCGGTCTGTGGCGCCGGGGATCCGACCGGATCCGTCAGCGCGACCCGGAGCGCGACGCCCTGAGGCGGGCCGCCCGGGCGGCCATCATCCTGCCCACGGCCGCCGCAGTCAGCTTCGCCGTCGGCGCCGGGTCGCAGACCCCCCTCTTCACGATCTTCGGCTCGGTGGCACTGCTGATCCTCGTGGACTTCCCGGGCAACCGGCCCGCCCGCGCACTGGCCTACGGCGGGCTGGGATTCAACGGCGCGGTGCTCATCACTGTGGGCACCCTGGTGTCGCCGCACCCGTGGTTGAGCGTGGCGATGATGTTCGTGCTCGGCGTGGTGGTGATGTTCTCCGGGGTGCTCAGCGAAATCGTGGCGGCAGGCCAGCGCGCCACCCTGATGCTGTTCGTGCTGCCGGCGTGCACCCCGCCCGGGCCCATCGGCGAGCGGCTGCTCGGCTGGCTGATCGCGCTCGCGGTGTGCGTGCCCGCGGCCTTGTTCCTCTTCCCGCCGCAGCACCATGACGATCTGCGGCGCCATGCCGCCAAGGTGTGCCGGACGCTGGCCGACAGCCTCGAGGGTGCGGCGGGCACGCGCGACGTCACCCGGGCGATGAACGCGCTGTGGGACAACTTCGTCAACGCCGACTTCCGGCCGGTCGCCCTGACCGCCGGGAGCCGGGCGCTGGTCCGCGTCGTCGACGATCTCGGCTGGCTGTCCGACCGCCTCACCGCCGACACCGGAGCCCTGTTGGGTGACATGAAACCGCCGATCGTCCGGGTGCTGCGCGACGCGGCGGCGGTGCTGCGCATCTCCGACCGCGACGAGCGGGCGGCGCGCACCGCCGACCTCGACACCGCGCTCACCGAACTGCGGGCGGTGGCCCAGGGCCGCTACCGCGAGGACATCGAGCAGATCCTGGCCGTGCCCGACGACGCGACGGCGCTCGCGGTGGGCCAGACGCTGCTCGCGCGGCGCACCTTCTCGGCCACCGTCGGGGTGACCGGCCGGATCATCCGCAACGCCGCCCTGGCCGACGCCAGGCCGGTATGGGCCCGCGTGCTGGGCCGCCGGCTGCCCGCGACCGGTGCGGCGGACTGGGTGATGCCCGAGACGACGGCCGTCGCCGCGATCACCAAGGGCTTCCTGGCGACACGGGCGGTGGTGCTGCGCAACAGCCTGCGCACCGGGCTCGGGTTGGCACTCGCGGTCGCCGTCACCCACCTGTTCCCCGTCGAGCACGGCTTCTGGGTGGTGCTCGGCGCCATGTCGGTGTTGCGCAGCAGTGCGCTGACCACCGGCACGCGGGTGCTGCGCGCGGTGGCGGGCACCGGGATCGGTTTCGTCGTCGGCGTCGTCGTCATCGAACTGGTCGGTGTCGATCACGCGGTGATGTGGCTGCTGCTGCCGCTGGTCGCCTTCGGTTCGGCATGGGTGCCCGAGGTGGCGTCGTTCATCGCCGGGCAGGCCGCGTTCACCATGATGGTGCTGATCATCTTCAACCTCATCCAGCCCACGGGCTGGTCGGTCGGCCTCATCCGCGTCGAGGACGTGGTGGTGGGAGCCCTCGTCGGTGTCAGCGTGTCGCTGCTGCTGTGGCCGCGCGGGGCCTCCACAGCGGTATCTGCGGCGGTGCGCAGGGCCACCATCGCAGGCGCCGACCTGCTCAAGGCCGGTGTGCTGCGGGTCACCCGCGGCGCCTCCGAAGACGCCACCGACCGGGTGATCGCACTCAGTCACGACGCGCTGCAGGCGTCCCGCACACTCGACGACGCCGTGCGGCAGTACCTCTCCGAGAACCGCAGCGACAGCGACGCACGCGCTCCGGTGGTCGGGGCGGCGAACCGGGCGATCCGGATACGCGCCGCCGCCGAACTGGTCGCCGACATCGTCCCGCCGCCGCTGGGGGTCTACCCCCGCACCCGCAGGGTCCTCGAGACCCACGCCGACCTGGTCAGTCTGCGGCTGCTCGGCCGGCCGGTGGCGCAGTCCCTCTCGCCGATCAGCGACGACTTCGTCGGTGCGCTGCGGGCCGAGGCGGGCGCCGACGACCTGGCCGTGTCGGCGGCGCTGCCGCTGGTCACCGTCGCCGCCCACCTCGGTGAGCTGGAACTGCTCTACCCGAAGCAGGCGGCGCCGGTGAAGCGCTAGACCCGGTGGGGCATCAGCGCACCGGGCGGGATCTCACCGAACTTGCCGGCCTGGTAGTCCTCGACGGCCTGGATCAGCTCGGACTTCGAGCTCATCACGAACGGTCCGTAGTGGAACACCGGCTCGCGGATCGGCCTGCCGCCGAGCAGCAGCACCTCCAGGGCGGGCCGGTTCGAATCCTGGACGTCGTTGGCGGACAGCGCGATCCGGTCGCCGGGACCGAGCACTGCCAGTTGGCCCTGTTCGATGGGATGGCCGACGGGGCCCACCCTGCCGCGCCCGGACAGCACGTAGACCAGGGCGTTGTAGTCACGGTTCCACGGCAGGCTCAGCTGTGCGCCGGGCTGAATGGTGGTGTGCGCGAGCGTGATCGGCGTGTGGGTGGAGCCCGGGCCGTGATGGTCGTCGACGTCTCCGGCGATGACGCGCACCAGCGCGCCGCCGTCCTGCGACGCCAGCAGCGCCACGTCACCACCCTCGATCGACTGGTAGCGGGGTGCGGCGAACTTGTCCCTGCGCGGCAGGTTCACCCACAGCTGGACGCCGTGGAACACGCCGCCGCTCTCCACGAGTTCGGCGGGCGGCGTCTCGATGTGCAGGATCCCGGAACCGGCCGTCATCCACTGGGTGGCGCCGTCGGTGATCAGTCCGCCGCCGCCGTGGGAGTCCTGATGGGCGAACCGGCCGTCGATCATGTAGGTCACGGTCTCGAAGCCGCGGTGCGGATGCCAGTCGGTGCCGCGCGGTTCACCGGGCTCGTACTCCACCTCCCCCATCTGATCCATGTGGATGAAGGGGTCGAGGTCGGCGGCGCTGACTCCGGCGAAGGCGCGGACGACCGGGAATCCCTCGCCCTCGTAGCCACGGGGGCCGGTGGTGATCGATCGGACGGGGCGGTCGGTGTCGGTGGGCGAGGGCGGGCTCACCCGGGTCAGGGTTAGGGTGTCGGCTGTGATGGCGGGCATGTTCGGGGTAACCGGACTGCAGTCCAGATCATT
Source organism: Mycolicibacterium arseniciresistens (assembly GCF_030519285.1). Classification (NCBI taxonomy): domain Bacteria; kingdom Bacillati; phylum Actinomycetota; class Actinomycetes; order Mycobacteriales; family Mycobacteriaceae; genus Mycobacterium; species Mycolicibacterium arseniciresistens. The sequence continues at coordinate 4,242 of NZ_JAUMSQ010000054.1, read as the reverse complement.
CCCGAATAGACAGATGCGTCAACCGGCCGTGCCTCGGCGGGCCAGGATTTGTGTTTGCCGACCCGGGCGGACGTGCGCCCGGCCGCGGAGTGCGCGCGCAGTGACTCCCGCCGGCGAAAGAAAGCGCAGTCGACCCCCGTTCGTTGCGCATAGGATTGCCCTCGGACCATCGGTCGGGCGTCCTGACGTGAGACGACGGCCCGCTGCCGGGCCGGCAGCAGGTTTGCTGTGTAGTGACGGGCCTGCCACGAGCCGGCTATTCGACAAGGGGGGTGTGTAGCGCGTGCGTCGCATCGGTGTGCTGCTGGCAGCACTGTTGTTGGCCTTCGTGAGCGCGCCACCGGCGTCGGCGATCGAACCGCCGTCGATCGATGCTGCCGCCCTCCCGCCCGACGAGACCGGCCCGGACAGTCCCACCGAGCTGCGCGCCGAGTGTGCGGCGCCGACGACGTTCCCGAACTCGAACTTCGCCGACAAGCCGTGGCCCAACAACTACCTGAGGCTGGCCGAGGCGCAGAAGTTCGCCACCGGCAAGGGCATCACGGTCGCCGTGATCGACACCGGCGTGATGGGCTCCCCACGGGTGCCCGCCGAACCCGGCGGCGATTTCGTCGACGCCGGGGGCAACGGCATGAACGACTGCGACGCCCACGGCACGCTGACCGCGTCGATCATCGGCGGACGGCCGTCGCCGACGGACGGATTCATCGGTGTCGCACCGGATGTCCGCATCCTGTCCCTGCGCCAGACCTCGGCGGCGTGGCAGCCCGTCGGCTCCCGCCAGGATCCCAACGACCCGAACACGACGAAGACCGCGGGCTCACTGCGCAGCCTGGCCCGCGCGGTGGTGCACGCGGCCAATCTGGGCGCCCAGGTGATCAACATCAGCGAGGCCGCCTGCTACAAGGTGACCCGCCGGATCAACGAGACCAGCCTCGGCGCGGCGGTCAACTACGCGGTCAACGTCAAGAAGGCGGTGATCGTGGTGGCCGCGGGCAACACCGGTCAGGACTGCAGCCAGAACCCGCCGCCCGACCCCGCGGTGCCTGCGGACCCGCGCGGCTGGGACGAGGTGCAGACCATCGTCAGCCCTGCCTGGTACTCACCCCTGGTGCTCACCGTCGGCGGCATCAACGAGAACGGCCAGCCCAGCGACTTCTCGATGTCGGGACCGTGGGTCGGTGCGGCCGCGCCCGCGGCGAACATCATCGCGCTCGGCTATGACGGCAACCCGGTCAACGCGCTCAACGGCGACGACGGACCGGTGCCGATCGGTGGGACGTCGTTCGCCGCCGCCTACGTGTCCGGACTCGCAGCCATGGTCAAACAGCGGTACCCGGACTTGACTCCCGCACAGGTGATCAACCGCATCACCGCCACCTCCCGCCATCCCGGCGGCGGCGTCGACAACTATGTCGGCGCGGGGGTCATCGACCCGGTCGCGGCGCTGACCTGGGACCTGCCCGCCGGACCCGAGGCCGTGCCGTTCCGCGTCAAGCAGATCCCCCCGCCGGTGTACATCCCGCCGCCGGACCGCGGACCGATCACCTGGGTGGTGATCAGCGGCGTCGGCCTCGCCCTGGTGCTCGGCCTCGGCGCCATGACCCGGCGGGCACTGAGGCGGCGATGAGAAAGCTGTTCTCCGCGTTCGGCATCCGGTTCAGCACCGGCCACGCGATCGCCGCGGCGGTGCTGATCCCGGCGATCGTGGCCGTGTTGCTGCCACTGAATCAGCTGTGGACGGCGGTCGGGGTGTCGGTGCTGATCGCGCTGCTGGCCGTGCTGACGGTCCGCGGCAGACGGATCACCGGGTGGATCGCCGCGCTGTTCTCCTGGCGGCGCCGCCACCGCACGGTGCCGCAGCAGCCGTCGGTGCCCGCGGTCGGCAGCACGGTGCTGCCCGGAGACCACGTCGCCGTCCGCTGGCAGGGCGAACATCTGGTCGCCGCAATCGAACTCGTGCCCCGACCGTTCACCCCGACCGTCATCGTGAACGGCAGCGCGGTCACCGACGACGTCGTCGACACCCGGCTGATCGAACAGCTGGTGGTCGCGCACTGTCCCGAACTCGAGGCCGACGTCGTGTCGGCCGGCTACCGGGTCGGCCGGACGGCGCCTGCCAGCCTGGTCGCGCTGTACGAACAGGTCATCGGCCCGTACCCGGTACCGGCGAACCGGCGGACGTGGATCGTGCTCCGCGCCGACCCCGCACTCACCGAGAAGCCGGCCCGCCGCCGCGACGAAGGGGTGGCCGGACACGCCCGGTACCTCGTCGCATCGGCGACGCGGCTGGCGGATCAATTGTCGAGCAACGGCGTCGACGCCCGTTGCGCGCGCAGCTTCGACGACTTCGACCGGGCGACCGAGATCAGCTTCGAACGCGAAACGTGGTCGACGATCAAGGGCCGCAGCACCTTCACCGCCGCGTACACCGCGCCCGGCGGACCCAACGTGTGGTGGTCGGCCCGGGCCGACCACACGATCACCCGGATGCGGATCATGCCCGGGATGGCGCCCACCACCACGGTGCTGCTGACCACGCTGGCCACCCCGACGACGCCGCGCGGATTCTCCTGCCTGTTCGGCGGTCAGCGGGCGGCGCTGCAGGGCATCAGTCCGGTCAGCGACAAGCACTACGAACTGCCGATCGGCTCCGCCGGCGTGCTGATCGGGGAGACGAACGACCGCTACCCCGTGTACATGCCGTTCGACGACGTCGACGTCAGCATCAACCTCGGCGACGCCCGGCTGTTCACCCAGTTCGTGGTCCGCGCGGCCGCCGCGGGTGCGGTGGTGACGCTGCGCCCGCAGTTCCAGGAGTTCGCCGGACTGATCAACGGGCGCATCGGCCCCGAGGCCAAGGTGGCGTGGCCCAACGCGACCACCTACCTCGGCCCGCACCTGGGTATCGGCCGAGTGATCATGCGCCACAACTTCATCGACACCCCGCGCCACCGTCAGCTGCCGATCCAGCTGATCAACCCGCGTGAGGAGAGCCGATACCAGATGGCTCTCGAGCAGTAACGGAGAACACCATGACGACGTTGAAAGCCGATCCGACCAGCATCCGCGCCAAGGCCACCAAGATCAACGGCGAATGGCCCGCCGTGCCCGCATCGCCCATTCCACCGGACATGCTTCAACTCGCCGGGCTTGCCATGCAGCAGGTCGCCGCGAACCACGAACGACTGCAGTCCTGCGTGGAATCCGGTAAGGCGGAGGCCGCCCGGTTGGCCGCCTGCCTGGAGGCCGCCGCAAAGGCCTACGAGCAGGTCGACGAGATCAACAAGACCGAGATCGAGTCCGGCCAGCCCTCCGGCAGCGACGCTGTGACGATCAATCCGGTTCTGCCGCCTCAGGTTCCGGCGACCGGAGGCATGTGCTACGCCGCCCCGGGCAATCCCTACGAGGAGTGGCCGACAGCGGCCGCGCAGTTGGCCTCCGCCAACATGAACGTGCTGCAGTACGCCGAGGAGATGTACGCCTTCTCCGATGCGATCACCGCACGCGCCAAGGACTTCTCCCCCGGTGACACGCACTGGGAGGGCCTCGCGGCCGAGGCCGCCGAGGGGAAGATGCGTCAGCACGAGTCGTGGCTGTACGAGGTCGCGACGAAGGCCCGGGAGATCGCCAAACAGGCGCAGGACTTCTACAACGCCCACGAGAAGGCGAAGGCCGACCACCCAGAGCCCCTCACGGGCGAGGACAACGTGGTGATGGACTTCGACGAGTACAACGAGAAACAGGTCAAGTCCGAAGGCGTCCGCGGCGTGTACTCGAACGAGGTCACGTTCACGAGTATTGACACGCCCGCGCCCCCCGAGGGCGCCTACGCGCCGACGCCCGTGTTCAAGAAGGACGTGCCGCCGCTGCCCGAGAAGGACAACGGGCAGCAGCCCGGCGGTCCGGCGGCGGGCGGTGGCGGCGGCGGTGGCGGCGAGCAGCCCGGTGGCACCCCGGGCGAAACCCCCGCCGTGTCACCCGCCAGTGCGCAGAACGGACAGCAGACCGCGGCATCGGGTGAGCAGTCGGGTGGATCACCGTCCGGCGGACAGGGCTCCGGTGGCTCCCCGTCGGGCGGACAGGGTTCCGGCGGATCGCCCGCCGGCGGCGGTGCGCCCACCGGCCTCCCCGAGGGCCTCACCGACATGCCGACCGACCCCGCGATACGCCCGGCGTCGGCAGAACCCGCGGGTGGCGGCGGACCCGGCTCAGGCTCCGGTGGTGGTGGCGGAGGAGGCG
>NZ_JAUMSQ010000539.1:0-1159 GCF_030519285.1 Mycolicibacterium arseniciresistens | reverse complement strand
GCCCCGCGCCCGCCAGCGCCAGCGCGGCCAGCACGACGGTCACCAGGGCAGTGAGCACCCGCAGGCGCATCGGCGGGTGCGGCATCGTCGTCAGACGACGCCCAGGCGAGCCATCAGGTCGGCATCGATCCCGTCGAGCTGCGTGGCGATGGCCGAGTGAGCGGACCGCCTGCGCGTCGACGGCATGTTCTCGGCGGCGGTCACCGCGGCCGACAGATCGCTGAGCCGCTCGGTGATCGCGGCGACGAACTGTTTGGTCTCCGCGTCCTTGGGCTTCTTCTCGGCGACCAGCCGCAGGGACTGTTCGGCGCCGGCGATGCGGGCCGACAGTTCGGCGCCGTGCCCGGAGAACTGGCCGAGCTGGCTGAGTGGGACGCCCAGCCGGTCGGCGCGCCGCTCGTCGACGAGCCCGCGTGCGGCGATCGACGCCCGGTACACAATCGGAACGGCGATCGGTGCCAGCAAACGCGCCACGGTCAGCACCCGCCGAATGCGCGTGGCGGAGAACAGCTTGCCCTCCCTGGCGGCTTTGAGCTGTGTCTCAGCAACCCGCAGGGCAGCCCGGTCGCTGTCGCGCTGGGCGCGCAGTTGAGCCTTGAGCGCCCGCGTCTCGGCCTTGTTGGCGGCCTTGATCCGGCGCGTCTCGTTCTTGGCGGAGAGCTTGGCCTCCATCTTGGCCTTCACCTTGATGGCCCGGGCCTCGGCCCGGCGGGTAGCGCGGCTCTTGCGTCGCTTGAACAGGGCCATCCCGGCGTGCCTCCCGGTTGATTCGTCACTGGATGCGCGTGCGGCCACATCGCCGCGGAACAACAGTATCGTTCGAGCACATCGCCGCCCTGCCGCGCCCCTGCGGGCGGCCGGGCCTATTAGTTGCAGTAGCAAACCGTGACCACGGATTATGCGACAATCGGTGGACCGCCAGAGAGGCCGGCGGGCGGGGCTACGAGGGGTGGTGGCGGAGTGGGATCGCGCGTTCGCGTCGCCACGTCGGCCGGGCTGGTGGCTTCCGGCCTGTTCCTCACGGGTCTCGGCGGAGCGATGGCATTTGCCGGGCCCGATCAAGGCCGCGGCGGGGACGGTCGCCAGTCGCAGGACTCCCGCGGTGATGACCGCGCCGACCGCGGCGACCGGCCCGGTCGCGACGGACCCGATCGCCCCG
>NZ_JAUMSQ010000538.1:0-1171 GCF_030519285.1 Mycolicibacterium arseniciresistens | reverse complement strand
CGGTTTCGGGCCGGGCCGGGGCGTCGGTGCCGGGGCCGGGGCCGCAGGCGTCGCTGCGTCCGCACCGGTGTCGGCCGGTGTGGTCACCTCACTGTCTGCCGGTCGATCGTCGTCGGATCCCGCACCGGGCTCACTGGTCGTCATATCGGTTCCTCGCACCTCCGCGCGGAAGATCCGCGCACTGCCGCGCGACGCGGCGCCTCGCATGTACCGACGTAATTGAAACAGGTCACCGCCCGTGATGCGCGCGCCTTGGCCTTCCCGGTTTGCAACCGACGCGCCTTCCTGGGCAGGCTCGACGCCACACGCGCACCCGGCAGGAAGGCATGACCGCGATGGCTAAGGCGGATATCGCCGCGCTGCTGGCACTCGGCGCCGCGCTGTTCATCGCGATCGGCGACGTCGTCCATCAGCGTTCGGCCCACGAGGTCACCGACGAACCGGTCAGCCACACCGGCCTGTTCCTGCGGCTGCTGCGGGACCGGCAGTGGTGGCTGGGCAGCGGGGTGTCGGCGGTGGGTTTCGCCCTGCAGGCCGCCGCCCTCGGCCTGGGCTCGGTGCTGCTGGTGCAGGCAGTCCTGGTCACCTCTCTGCTGTTCGCGCTGCCGATCAACGCCCGGCTCACTCACCGGCGGGTCACCCGCTGGGAGTGGCTGTGGGCGGCGCTGCTCGCAGGGGCGGTCGCGGTGATCGTCACCGTCGGCAATCCCACCGCCGGTCAGGCCCGGGCCTCGCTCGAGGTGTGGACGTCGGTGGCCGTGGTGCTCGGGCCCGCGCTGGTGCTGTGCGTGATCGGGGCCAGGATCTGGTCCGGGCCTGCCGCCGCGGTGCTGCTGGCGGTGGTGTCCGGAGCGCTGTGGGGGTTGTTCGCCGTGCTGACCAAGGGCGTGGTCGACCGCCTGGACGACGGTCTGCTCGCGGTGTTGCGGATGCCCGAGCTCTACGCCTGGGCGCTGGTGGCGGTGGCCGGGACCGCCTGGCAGCAGGCGTCGTTCCGGGCGGGCGCGCTGACCGCGTCGCTGCCCACCATGACGGTGACCGAACCGGTGGTGGCGTCGGTGCTCGGTGTCGTCGTCCTCGGCGAGGCGCTGCGGCCGGGCGAGGCCGGCTGGTTCACGCTGATCGCCGCGGCGGCGACGATGGTGGTGGCCACGGCGGCGCTGGCACGCGG
>NZ_JAUMSQ010000537.1:0-896 GCF_030519285.1 Mycolicibacterium arseniciresistens | reverse complement strand
GGCATGGCGCCCATCGCCCCCGACGCGCCGACCGGACTGGCCCCCGCCGCCGATGCGCCGACGGGCATGGCGCCTGCGGCGTGGGTGGCGGGAACAGCGGGACTGGCGGCCGGCGAATCCGCCTCCGACGGGGCGTCGTCGGCGACGTTCCGAGCCCTGGCGTGGTCTCAGGACGATGCCCCGACCGACGAGCCGGTGCCCTATGCCGGCGAGGACTACACCGTCGACGCCGGCACCGGCGCCGCGCGGCCTCCGATCGCGTTCGCTCCCGGCGGCGAGGAGGCGCAGTATCCGCCGGAGCCGGAACCGCTGCCCTGGTACAAGCGTCCGCCGATCCTGTTCGGGGCCGCCGCGGTGGCGGCGCTGGCGGCGATCAGCGGCCTGGCGGTGACGCTGACCAGCACCACCGGCGATTCCAGCCCGGTCACCGAGACCAGCACCACCTACTCGATGGAGCCGTCGTTCGCGCCGCTGCCGCCGCCGGTCACGACCGTCACCGTCGGCCCCGACGGCCGCGCCACCACAACGGTGAGCCAGCCTCCGCCCCCTCCTCCGCCGCCGCCGAGCTCCACGACCACCACGTCGCCGACGAGCACCACATCGCCGACGACCACGACCACCACGACGACGACCACCACACAGCCGACGACCACGACGACGCGGCCCACCACCACCCAGCCGACGACCACGGCGCCCCCGCCGCCCACGACCACGGTGGTTCCCGACCCGCCGGACCCGCCCGATCCGCCGGAGCCGCCGACCACCGTGATCGTGCCGGGCGACGGCGCCTGAACCGCCGATGCCCAATCCGGCGCCGGACCGCCTGACCGACGTCCCGCCGGCAGCGGGCGCGTTCGTCGCCGCGCTGCTCGCCGACCCCACCGCGCCGGCGAAGG
>NZ_JAUMSQ010000536.1:0-311 GCF_030519285.1 Mycolicibacterium arseniciresistens | reverse complement strand
CGTGCCGGGCGACGGCGCCTGAACCGCCGATGCCCAATCCGGCGCCGGACCGCCTGACCGACGTCCCGCCGGCAGCGGGCGCGTTCGTCGCCGCGCTGCTCGCCGACCCCACCGCGCCGGCGAAGGTGCTGGTGTCCGGTGGCATCGGTACCGGCAAGAGTGCGGTCCTCACCGCCGTGCGGACCGCGCTGCGCGAGGCGGGCCGAACGGTGCTCACCCGGCCGCCCCGCCCTGACGACCCCGCCGACGCGGCCCTCGTCGTCGACGACGCGCACCTGCTCGGCGACGCAGAACTCGACCTGCTCGCCGAC
>NZ_JAUMSQ010000535.1:0-1285 GCF_030519285.1 Mycolicibacterium arseniciresistens | reverse complement strand
GGGCGTCCTCGCGGACCGCCCGCCATCGCGCACGCGAGCCGGCGGCGGGCCAGGCGATGGTGTCGTCGCGACCGCACGCCGCGTCGGCCAGTGCCCGGAACAGCCCGACACCGTCGGTCAGGCTGTGCGAGATCAGCAGGCTCACACCGGCTCCGCCGTCGGTGAACGGCAGCACGGCAAGGTGCCATGCGGGGCCGTGTTCGGCATCCAGCGGAGTGCCTGCCTGCTCGCGCAGCCACTCGTCGAACTCTTCGCGCGGCCGCGGGGTCGCGACGATCTCGAGGTCCGAGTGGGTGTCGGCCGCGACCCAGCGGTACCGCCCGAACGGCAGCGGTGAGCGTTCGATGAGGCGGGAGATTCGGCCGCGCTGCAGGTGGTGGTGGAACCGGCGCACACCGTCGAGGTCGATCGCGCGGTCGTAGACCCAGACGGTCTGCAGCAGACCGGTGGCGCCGGTGACGCGTTCGCCGGTGAAGAAGGCCTGGTCGAAGAGGCCGAGTGTGTTGTCCATGATCTTTCCTGTCTGTCTGTTCGGTCAGTGCGTTGCGGGCGCGGTGGTGGGCCAGCCGATGGTGGCGGGCAGTGCGAAGTCGTCCATGATGAGCGAAAGAGTCTGGCGCAGTTCGCTGTTGGTGGTGACGCTGCCGGGCTGGTAGGCGAGGACCGAGACGAAGACCCGTCCGTTCACCTCCGCCGAGATCAGCGCCATCATCCCGTTGGACAGCTGCACGGTCGCCTTGGTGACGCCCGGGCAGACCGACAGCAGGGACATGTAGTCGGCAGCGGTGCCGTCCGGGCTGGCGACGATCGAAGGCGCGGCGCCGAGCTGGGAGGAGGCCACGCTGGTGGTGCTGGGCGTGTACACGTTGACCCAGCGCCGGACGAGCCGTTTGGGCAGTAGCGGAACGAGTGGCAGCAGGGCCATCCGCTCGTCGGGGGTGTCCTGGCGATGGATCAGTGCCTGCTTCGTCGCGGAGCGGATCTCGCTGAGGTCCGTGGTCGCTCGCGTCGCATCGACCGTGACGTCGACGTTGGTGACCGCGTTGGCGCGGGTGTCGTCGGCGGTCCGCTGGTTGACGGGCACCCCCAACGTGACCGAACCCTCGGCGGTGACCCGTCCGGCCCGTTCGGCGAGCCGGGCGGCGACGCCGGCGAGCAGTGAGTTGCCGGTGCCGCCGCTCGGCGGCGCGGGCGTTCCAGTCGTCGGCGTCGACGAAGATGGTCGCCGTCGGGAGGGTGATGAGTTCCTCCGCACCCTTGGTCGGCGACGGCGGGGTGGGTGCTC
>NZ_JAUMSQ010000534.1:0-1322 GCF_030519285.1 Mycolicibacterium arseniciresistens | reverse complement strand
GAGCGGCAGCGGGCCGTCCGCGACGTCGAGCACGCCGCCCCACAGCTGCGGGTGTTCGGCCGCGGCCACCCGGGTCAGTCCCCACAGCGGTGCGTGGGCGAGGTCGCCGCCCTCGTGCACGCCGGTGGTCAGCACCCACACCCGCGCCGTCGCACCGGTCTGCAGCAGGGTGGTCAGCGTCCGGGTCACCAGGTCGACCGACGCCTCGGGCGCATCGTCGGACCGCGGCAGCACCAGCACCACCGCGGTGCGGCCCAGATCCCGCCACAGCTCCGGCATCTCGGCGCTCGCCGACAGCGCGGCGAGCTCCGCCGGATCCTCGAAGGCGCGGTAGGCCACCCCGGCGGCGGTGAGGTCACGCACCGCGGCGTCCAGGCCGTCGACATCTCCCCCGACGAGCACCACGCCACTGGGCAATTCGTCGTCGCGCCAGGGAATCTCGTGCCATGCCACCCGGTGCAGCATCCGGCCGGCGTCGTCGCCGGACAAGCCTCGCGCGGAGGTCTCGAGTTCCTCGAATCCCATCCCGGTGATCGACAGCAGCACCGCCCCCGAGGGGTCGGCGATCGAGACGTCGGTGACGGTGGTGCCGGGCCGCCGCCGCACCAGCAGCGCGGCGACCGGCGGCGGGTCGCCGTACACTCGCACCCCTTCGATGCGGGCGGGCATCCGCAGGCGCGGCGGCCCGTCGAAGATCGTCGAGGCGGCCGAGGTCGCGGCGTCCAGGAGCGACGCCCACGACGCGGGCGCCGATCCATCGGCCTCGGCGGCCACCACCGCCACCAGCTCGCCGTCGCCGCGACGCAGGTCCTCGACGTCCCAGCCGAAGCCCATCGCGGCGACGCCCAGCGTCGCGAGCGTGTCGATGACATGGCGCGGCGGCAGCAGCTCCGCGCAGCGGCTCCGGGCGGTTTCCAGGTCCAGATCGAGCTGCGGACAACGCATCTCGTCCGCGGCCAGTACCGCGCTGGTGTGGGTGAGCCAGCCGCCGTCCCGTGCGTCGTCACCCCCGTCGCCGTCCACCAGCCTGGTGGACAGGGTCAGCGCCCGGTCCTGCAGCACCACCTGCAGATCGCGGGCCCGCCCCGGCGCGACCGGTGTGCGCAACCGCACGTCGGCCAGGCCCGCACCGGCGTGCCCGCCGCTACTCGCCGCCGCCAGGAACGTGTTGAGCAGCACCGCGGCCGGGACGATCTCGGTGCCCTGCACCGGATGGTCTCCCGGGTAGGGCCGGCTGTCGACGTCGAGCCGGGTCTGCCACATCGTCGTCGCGACGGCGCCGGCGACGTCGGTCCGGCCGCCGAGCAGGGTGTGGGCGGCGG
>NZ_JAUMSQ010000533.1:0-1383 GCF_030519285.1 Mycolicibacterium arseniciresistens | reverse complement strand
CTGTCTTGAGTCAAGAAGTCGGCAGGTTTTTCTGTGGGTGGGTGTTGGCGAGGTAGGCCTGTTTGGGGGTGCGGTCGGCCAGGGCTTGGTGGGGTCGGATGGTGTTGTAGATGATGCGGAAGCGGTGGACTTCCATGTCGAGGGCGTCGCCATCGCCGATGTAGCCGCGGAAGAGGTGCTCGTATTTGAGGGTGCCGAAGAAGCGTTCGACGACGCCGTTGGTCTGGGGTGATCGCACGCGGGTGCGGACGTGGCGCAGGAGTGGATCGTCGCCGACGAAGGCGGTGCGGAAGGTTTGCCCGCGAAAGCATGGCCCGTTGTCGGAGACCACGGCGATGGGGGCGGGGGCTTGGCCGATGACGGTTTCGGCAGCGTCGATGATGTCCATGACGCCGCGGTCGCTGCGAAGGTCGTCGAGTCGGAGTTGGTACTGGGCTTCGGTGATGGCCAGGTGCAGACAGCGCAGGGCGTCGGTGCCGCGGGCGGTGGGGGTGACGGTGACCGCCAGGCAGTACTTGGTGGCGTAGTCGATGACTGCGCAGATTCGCCAGATGCCGCCGTTGGTGGTCTCGAATTCGGAGAAGTCGGTCTGCCAGACCCGGTTACGTTCGGTGGGCGGGTCGCGGAACACTTTCCGTCGTAGCACTGCCCATGATTTGCGGTCGGCCCGAAACCCCTGCGGGAGGAGCAGTCCGCGGCGACGTAACGCCCGCGCAACCGAGCTGTTGGTCACGACGTGGCCGTCGGCGCGCATCATCGCGGCGATCTTGCGGTAGCCCCATGCCGGCCATGCTTCGGCGTACTTGGCGGCCAACGCTTCGATGCGGTCAACCTTGGGAGCTGGCCATGGGCCCTTGGTGGGGTCGCCGCGACGCAGCCGGGCCAGTCGACGCCGGTAAGTGCGCTCGGGGATGCTGGCCAGGACGCAGAACCTCGAAACCGGCAGTCCAGCCGCCTCTCTTAGGGCTTCGAGGTCGATGAAGGGACTTGATCGGCCAACGCGGCTCCACGCTGCCAGATCCGCAACTGCACGGTGGCTTCGGCCAGTGCCAGCTTCAACTGCTCGTTCTCCAGCAGCAGCCGACGTTGCTCGGGTGTGCCCTTGGCCCCTGCCCGGCCGCTAGGAACCTCTTCAAGTCGTTGGGCACCCGCCTGCAGGAATTGATGCTTCCACTTGGTCATCGTCACCGTGGACACCCCGCAGCGCCGGGCCGCCTCAGCACACGTCATCTCACCGGCCAGCACCGCCAGTACCAACCGCGTCTTGTCCTCGGCTGCGATCTTCGTTCGCCGTGATCTGCTCATGACTACTCACCCAACTCCTGTGGACAGAAGCCGCACTGTTAATCGCGCGACCCTGCCACAAAGTTTGAGTCAGTGGAT
>NZ_JAUMSQ010000532.1:0-1386 GCF_030519285.1 Mycolicibacterium arseniciresistens | reverse complement strand
GGCCCGAGCCGCCACGGCGGCGAGATCGACCGGAGCCGCCCCGGCGGCGACATCGGCCGGGGCGCACCGTGACGGCCGATCCGGTCGCCGCCGCGGACGCCGTGGTCGCGGCCATCGATCCGGGCCTGAGTTCGCCGGGAGTCGAGAGCAGCGACGTGGTGCTGGTGACGGGTCCGTGGCTGGCAGGCACCAGCAGCCTGGTCGCCGAACTGCGCCGGGAGCTGCCCGAGCACACCTTCGTCGAGTCCGACGACCTGCCTGCGGGCAAGGCGCCCGCGGCGGTGGTGTTCGCCGTGTCGGCGAGCGCGCCGCTCACCGAATCCGATTGCGCGCTGGTCGAACTCGCGTCCAACTACACCGACCTGGTGGTGGGCGCGGTGACCAAGATCGATGCGCACCGGAACTGGCGCGACGTGCTGACCGCCGACCGGACCCTGCTCGCCGATCGCTCCGCCCGGTACCGGCAGATGCCGTGGGTGGGAGTGGCGGCCGCACCCGATCTCGGCGATCCGCGGCTCGACGAACTGGTCGGGCTGCTGCGTCAGCGGCTCGCCGACCCGGATCTGCAGCGGCGGAACCGGTTGCGGGCGTGGGAGAGTCGGCTGGAGGCGGTGATCCGGCGCTACCAGGCCGACGGTGCGGGCGCCGACCGTGAGGCGCGGGTGACGGCCCTGCGCGCCCGCCGCGACGAGATCCGCCGGGACAGTCGGCTGGCCAAGTCCGAGCGGGGTATCGCGCTGCGCAGCCAGGTCCAGCAGGCCAAGGTGCAGCTCGCCTACTTCGCCCGCAACCGGTGCACCTCGGTGCGGGCCGAACTGCAGGAGGACGCCGCCGGCCTCGGCAGGCGCCGCCTCGCCGCCTTCGAGGACGAGGTGCGGACCCGCGCCGCCGACGTCGTCACCGAGGTCGACGAGGGCATCACCGAACACCTCGCCGGGGTGGCGGCCGAGCTGAAGATGTCGGCTCCGCCCACGGCGGCCGCGCCGGGGATCCCGGACTTCCCCGCCCCGCCGCTGAAGAACCGCCGCCTGGAGACCGTGCTGATGATGCTGCTCGGCGCCGGCTTCGGGCTCGGGGTGGCGCTGGCTTTCAGCCGGCTGTTCGCCGGCGTCGCGCCGGGTCTGACCGTCGCCGGTGTGGTCGCGGGCGGTGCGGTCGGCCTGCTGCTGACCGTGTGGGTGGTCGGGATCCGCGGACTGCTGCACGACCGGTCGGTGCTCGACCGCTGGGTCGGCGAGGTCACCACCACCCTGCGTTCGGCCGTCGAGGAGCAGGTCGCCACCCGGGTGCTGGCCGCGGAGGCGGCGCTGACCACGCAGCTGACCGCCCGCGACGAGGCGGAGGCGGCCACCGCCGCGCAGCAGGTCGCGACGATCGACGCCGAAC
>NZ_JAUMSQ010000531.1:0-432 GCF_030519285.1 Mycolicibacterium arseniciresistens | reverse complement strand
CGGATGCGGTCCCGGACGTCGGCGCCGCGGTCGGCCAGCACGTCGAGCACGCGGTCGGCGTAGCGCTCGCGCAGGCCCGGTTCGTCCCAGTCGACGCCGCGGCCCGGGTCGTGGGCGGGCGCGTTGACCAGCACGAACCAGCCCTCCGAATCGTCGTCCGGGCGCAGCGCGGGGTCGTCGGGGGCGTGTACGTACACCGTCGGGTCGGCGACGGGTCGCGGCACGCGGCCGAAGATCGCGTCGAACTCCGCGTCGTAGTCCCGCGGGAAGTACACCCGGTGCGCGGCTCCCGGTCGGCGTCCCGAAAGGCCGAGCAGCAGGACGAATCCGGCCATCGACCGGGTGTGCCGACGTACCCGCCGCCGCATGGTCGCTGCGGCGTCGGCCGGCAGCAGCCGGTCGTAGAGCACGGTCGCGTCGGCGTTGCTCACC
>NZ_JAUMSQ010000530.1:0-1006 GCF_030519285.1 Mycolicibacterium arseniciresistens | reverse complement strand
AATCCGGCCATCGACCGGGTGTGCCGACGTACCCGCCGCCGCATGGTCGCTGCGGCGTCGGCCGGCAGCAGCCGGTCGTAGAGCACGGTCGCGTCGGCGTTGCTCACCACGGCGTCGGCGGCGACCTCGGCCCCGGCGGCCCGCACGCCGCAGGCCCGGCCGCCGGACACCAGCACCTCGTCGACCGGTGTGCCGGTGCGGATGTCGACGCCGAGGTCACCGCAGCGCTTCTCGACGGCGTCGACGATGCGGCGCAGGCCGCCGGGCACGTACCAGGCGCCGAACTCCTGCTCGACGAACGCCGTCACCCCGAGGACCGCGGGCGTGCGGCGCGGGTCGGACCCGGAGTAGGTCGCATAGCGGTTGAGCCACATCCGCATTCGCGGGTCGGGCAGCATGCGGCGGCCGAGGCCGTCGATCGTCCGCCACGGCGCCACCGCCCGCAGATCCGCCGGCCGTGCGCTCATCCGGGCCAGCGCGGGTATCGAGATGGGCCGGCGCAGCACCGGCTCGCCGACCAGTTCCCACAGCCGCCGCGACCGCTCGTGCAGCCGCCGCCAATGCTCGCCCGCACCCGCGCCAAGGGCGTCGTCGAACGCCGCGGGCACGTCGGCCGCGCCGTGCGGCAGCACAAGGGTGGCGCCGTCGGCGAAGGTGTACGCGCAGGCCGGGTCGACGCGGGTGAGCGGCAGGTCGGCCGGCCCGCCGGTGTCGGCGAACAGCTGCTCGAGCACGCCGGGCACGGTGAGCAGCGACGGGCCGGTGTCGAAGGTGAAGCCGTCGCGCGACACGACGCCGAGCTTGCCGCCGACGGCCGGCGCGCTCTCGAACACCGTGACCCGGTGCCCTGCCGCGGCGAGGCGGGCGGCGGCGGCCAGTCCGCCCAGACCCGCGCCGACGACGACGATGCGGCTCATACCGGCCGGCCCTTCCAGCTCAGCGATCCCGCCGCCCGGCCGGCCCAGGACGACGCCAGCAACCCCAGCAGGGCGAGCACCGACAGCGG
>NZ_JAUMSQ010000053.1:0-38832 GCF_030519285.1 Mycolicibacterium arseniciresistens | reverse complement strand
AGAGCGGCCGCGCGCCCGCGGTGCGCCAGGTGGCGCGGGGCATCGAACAGGCCGCGGGGATCCAGCACCTGCTGGTCGACATGGTCGCGGGCGCGGCGCCGCAGAGCGCCGCGCTGCACGAGGACCTGCAGCAGGCGGCCGCCAACGCCGCGAACGCCTATCACGAGCTGGCCAGGGTGCTCGGCGACGACATCGCCCCGCAGGCTCACCAGGAGGACGCGGTCGGCCGCGACCGGTACCGGCTGTGGTCGCGGTCCTTCCTCGGCGCGGCCGTCGACTTCGACGAGACCTACGAGTGGGGCCTCGCGCTGCTCGACGGCATTGTGACCGAACAGAAGTCGATCGCCGACCGGCTCTACCCCGGGTCGTCGGTCGCCGGCGCGCTTCGGCAGCTCGAACACGAGCCGCGGTACGTGGTGCACGGCACCGACGCGCTGCAGGCGTGGATGCAGGACCTCTCCGACCGGGCGGTCGAGTCGCTGGCGGGCACCCATTTCGAGATCGACCCGGCGCTGCGCAACCTTGAGTGCCGGATCGCACCGACGCACACCGGTGGCATCTACTACACCGGGCCCTCGGAGGACCTGAGCCGGCCGGGCCGGATGTGGTGGTCCGTCCCGCACGGGGTGGACGTGTTCCACACCTGGCAGGAGACGACGACCGTCTTCCACGAGGGCGTGCCGGGGCATCACCTGCAGATCGGTCGAGCGGTGGTGCTGGCCGACAGGCTCAACCGCTGGCGCAGGCTGGGCTGCTGGGTCTCGGGCCACGGCGAGGGGTGGGCGCTCTACGCCGAACGGCTGATGGCAGAACTCGGCTGGCTCGACGACGACGGCAACCGGATGGGCATGCTCGACGCGCAACGGTTCCGCGCCGCCCGCGTCGTCATCGACATCGGTGTGCACTGCGAAATGACCGCACCCGACGGCGGTACCTGGGACGCCGAGCGGGCGTGGAACTTCCTGCAGTCCCACAGCGCGATGGCCGAGGAGAACCTGCGCTTCGAACTCGACCGCTACCTGGGCTGGCCCGGACAGGCGCCGTCGTACGCGATAGGTCAACGGATCTGGCAGCAACTGCGCGACACCACGCTGGGCAGCGGTGTTGCCCTCAAGGAATTCCACCGGCGCGCACTCGATCTCGGCGGTCTGCCGCTGGACGTGCTCAGCGCGGCGGTGTCAGGCGACTTCGCCGATGGCTGACGGCGCACTCGAACCCGACACCAAGGACTGGACCTGGGTGCTGTCGCAGCCCTGCCCGGAATGCGGGTTCGACGCCGGCGCCGTCTCGCATCTCGACGTCGCCGACCGCATCCGGTCGGACGCCGACGACTGGCTGCGCCGGCTGGGTGCGGCCGACGCGGCGATCCGGCGCAGACCCGCGGTGTGGTCCACCCTCGAGTACGGCTGTCACGTGCGCGACGTCCACCGGATCTTCCACACCCGCGTGCAGTCCATGCTCACCCAGACCGAGCCGCTGTTCCCCAACTGGGACCAGGACCAGACCGCGCGCGACGACGACTATGCCGCGCAGAGCCCGGCCGTGGTGGCCGGTGAGCTCTTCGACGCCGCGATCACCGTCGCCGACACCTACGCCGCAGTCCCGCCGGACGCTTGGTCGCGTCGCGGACTACGCAGCAACGGAAGTGAATTCACCGTCGCTTCCATCGCCGTCTACCATCTGCACGACGTCGCGCACCACGCGTACGACGTCGACGTCGCGGGACGCTGAGGCCTGCCGCTCCCGACGGATCCGACGATTGCGTTCTCAACTGAACCTCGGCGAATATCACGCGGAGTTGCCGATGACCATTCATGATCATTGCCCGCCCGTCCAGGGGCTGCTCCAGATGATGGAATGCAGCAAAGGGACGAATCATCATCGGCGGTGGCCAAGATCAGTCCTTGAGCTGCGGTCACGCCGATAGACCGACCTGAGCGATCAGGCTTTGAGCTTTCATTGCACAAGCAAGCTGTAGCGCTGCGAGCCCGTGAAAGCGGTTTGCTGCCGCCCATGGCGAGCCTAGTGTTCGGCTGATGCCGCTGAGAGCTTCCTGAGAATGACGCGGCTTGTGGATCACTTCTGAAAGGCCGGCCGCAATGACAGCTCGTCACTCTTCGACACGCCACGAGTCGACGCGGGACGGAGACGAGCGACGAACTGCCAGCGCGTCGGCGTCGTCGGGGTGCGGCCGGTTTGTGGGTCGGGTCGGTGCGCTGGCGATCGCACTGGGCGTCGGTGTCGCGGTCGCAGCCGGCGGCAGTGGTGTGGCGTGGGCGGAACACGGTGACGGTGCCGGCGGCGGAGACACCTCCAACTCCGACACCTCGGGCGGCAATGACACCGACACCACCAACAGCGATGACAACGACGGCTCGGGCCCGGCCGGGGCCGACTCGTCGAAGACCGCGGCCACCGATGGGGATGAATCGCAGACCACGACGCCCAAGCGGGTGCTGGGTCCGGCGTGGCACCGCACCGGCGTGCGCCTCCCCCGGTTCACGCTGCGCACCAACGACTTCACCGGGCCCGCCACGGAACGAAAGAAGGCCATCGCCGCAACACCTGACGATGCCGCCGCCACCGGGGCTCCGGCGCCCGCGACGGCGACGGCCTCGGTGCCGTCGATCACCGATGTGGTCACCCAGTGGACCGATCGCCTGACCCAGGCGTTCAACGGGGTCAAGCCGGCCACCGGGGCCTGGCAGCCGTCCCCCCCAGCTGCGGCGAATCCTACTGTTGCGCCGCAGGCC
This sequence comes from Mycolicibacterium arseniciresistens, assembly GCF_030519285.1. Lineage (NCBI taxonomy): Bacteria > Bacillati > Actinomycetota > Actinomycetes > Mycobacteriales > Mycobacteriaceae > Mycobacterium > Mycolicibacterium arseniciresistens. Next base: position 36,079 of record NZ_JAUMSQ010000053.1, on the reverse strand, counting down.
AAGCCATCGGCCACCGGTCCGATCGTTGCGCAGCAAACCCTTTTCGGCGCGCTGAATCCGCGTAGTACCGCCGACCAAGTACGTGGTCTTGTCGAGTCCGCGACCGCGACGGTGGGCACCGACGCCGGCCGGGTGGCCACCGCGCTGAGCGGCGCAGCAGACACATTGCGCAGCCAGGGCGTCGACGCCGTCACGGCGCTGCGCACGCAGACCACCACCGCGGTGCAGGACACCCCCGCCACCACGGCGCTGGCCCCCGTCGCTCAGGGGCCGGTCGCGCGGATCGTGTCCGGACTGCTCGCCGCGATCGGCATCACCCCCGGCTCAGCGGCCACCAACCCGGTGCAGCCACTGGCACCACAGACCCTGCTCGGGGTGCTGGCACTGATCCGCCGCGAGATCGAACACACCTTCTTCAACAAGGCGCCGCAATTTCCCACCGAGACAATCGGTCTGGTCACCGAGCAAGGCGAGCCGGAGGTCATCACCGGACTGCCCGCCACCGACGCCGACGGCGACCCGATCACCTACACCGCACCGGCTCGCGGCGCGGTAGGTGGTCCCACCAACGGCACCGTCGTCATCTCCAAGAACGCGGCAGGCGTCAGCACCGTCACCTACACCCCCGACCCCGGCTACCAGGGCACCGACCGCTTCACCCTCACCGCCTCCGATGCAGGCACCGGATTCCACCTGCACGGGCTGGCCAGCCTGTTCAATCCCCGCGGCGCCCACACCGACAGCGTCCTCGTCTCTGTCGACATCACCGACACGAACGATGCGCCGGTCGTGGACGACCAGCCCTTCACCGTCGACAGCATCGATCCCGCCTATGGCGTCGTGAAGGGCTCGGTGAATGTCGACGACGCCGACGGAGACGACCTGACCTATGCGCTGGTGACTGTTCCGGATCCGAAATACGGTGTCGTCGTCCTCGATGAGGACACCGGGAAGTGGACGTTCGTCCCGACGCCGGAGACCCGGGTGCGAGCGTTCGCCACCGACGGTGTCGACGTCGTGAGCTTCACCGTCACCGCCACCGATGGAGAGTCGACCACAGCTCCGATCACCGTCCGGGCACCGGTCAGCGCGGCCGAGGTTGCGGCATTCCCATCGGTGGAGGGCCTGGCGGTCGGCGCTGTCCGATTCGGACCGGATGGCACGCGGTACCAGACGGTCCTCGTCCCGAACCTGGACAGCAATACCTTCGAATACGCGGTCGCCGTCATCCGCCCGAACAGCCCCACTCCGACGGTGACGACACCGCAGCCCGGGATCCCGTTCGGCGCCATGGTCTTCGGGCCGGACGGCACGATTTACCAGCCTGTCGCAACGCTCGACCCGCAGACCAGTGCGATCACCGGCATGTCGGTGACGGTGATCCGGCCCGATCTCACCACCGCGACGATTCCGATCACGGGAACGCCTGCTGGGGAAATCGGCTTCGATTCCGACGGCAATGTCTACCAGAGCTCCTACGTCCGCGACACGGCGACCGACACCTACGTGACGACGGTGACCGTGATCGATCCCGTCACAGGCACCAAACGCGAATTCATCCAGGAGGGTTACGGGGGTGTGCAAGTCGGCCCGGACGGAACCGTGTGGGTGCACACCGAGACCGTTCCCTTCAACACCTTCAACGACCGCGTCGACACTCACTACTGGTCGGTGCTCGACCCCATCACCGGCCTGACGCCGAAGGGCACGGTACTCGGGGACGACACGGCGACGAACGATGCGCCCGATTCGACCGTGTACGGGCCGGGCGGGAAGGTCTACCAGACCACCAGATTGGGCTTCGACGATCCCCGCTATTTCATCACGGTGATCGACCCTGACACCGGGGCCTCCGATTCCATCGAGCTCTTCGAGAAGCCCGCCGGCCGCGTCGTGTTCGGGCCTGACGGCACCGCATACCAATCCGTCAGCTCCGGCCTATATACGACGACGAACAACGCCGTTGTGGTGATCAGCCCCGATGGCGACGCCGAGACGATTCCCATCGAGGGCATCCCCTCGTCGGTCCGGTTCATGCCGGACGGCACCGCGTATCTCGGTATCTCCAAAGAGAATTCACCTCGGGAGGTGGTCATCATCGGTCCCGCAGGTGATCTGACCCCCTATCTGACTGCCGACGGTGTGCCTGTCAACGGCGTGAACACCGCACCCGACGGCACCGTCTACCTGACGGCGATACGGACGGCCAATCCGGGCGAGGAGCCAGGGACCCACACCGACTTCGTGTTCGATCCCTGGAGTGACAACGCCCGCACAGTGAGCGTGCTCGGTGACGTGGACGCCGCGCCGACGTTCACCGCCGATGGGACGGCGTACGTTCGAAGCCACTCCGCCACCCAGCAGCTTGTCAGTGTCATCAACCCGGCCAGGACGAACACCACGGTCGTCGAGCTACCCGACGGCGTGTCCGGATCTGTTCAGATCGGAAGCAGCGGGCCCGCTTATGTGTTGACAGAGTCGGGTTCCGGGAACGAGGTGACGATCATCCGTTCCGACGGCACGTCGACCACCGTGGCACTGCCGTCACGGTTCGATCGCGGGATCGACGTGGCACCCGACGGAACCGCCTATAGCAGAACAGACCTTCTACCGTTGCCCGGCGACCACGCGCTGGCGGTGATTCGTCCCGACGGCACCCTCACCGAGATCGACCTACCCGGCGACCCATACCAGGCGTGGTACGCGGCGGACGGAACCCTTTACCAGGTGACGTCGGTCTATGCCGGAGTCGGCACATACGACTATTTTCTGACGATCGTCGAACCCGGCGGCATGACCCACACGACCCGCACCCTCGCAGGCGAGCCGCAGCCGAACTTCGGGCCCGTTTCTGAAGGTCCCGGCGGCGCGTACTACAAGCTGAACCTGACAACTCCAACAGGGCCCAAGACCCTCGTCATCCTTCCGGACTTCTCGACCTTTGAGTTCAACGGCGACTCCCTCGACACCAGGGTCATGCCGGACGGCACCGTCTACCAGACCACCCGGGTGGCTCTCGGAGGCGATGACTACGACTACTCCCTGGCGAGGATCGATGCCGGCGGAGTCGTCACCACGGTGCCGATCGAGGGCACTCCGTATGGCGCCATCGTCGTGGGCCCCGACGGGACCGTCTATCAGACGATCGAAGTCGACGACGGCGGCAACACCGATGTCCTGGTGTTCACGGCCGACGGCCATCACACAGTCAGGCTCGAAGGTTCACCGCAGAGCGCTGTCACGTTCGGGCCGGACGGCACGGGTTATGTCACCACCAACGTGATCGACCTCGACGCCCTCACCTTCGAGAGTGTCGTGTGGGTGGTGGCAGCCGCCTCGGACGGCGCCTCTGTCGTCTAGTCCCTGCCGCTCACCGATACCGCAGGCCGTGGCCGAACCGGAACACCGGGTCGGCTGTGTCGAACGCGACGTCCGACCGGCTCGCCACCACCGCGGCGTCCGAACGCGGCAGGTCGAACGGCAGCGATCCGCGCGGCGCCGACTCACCGAACAGCACCTCGACCAGCGCGTCGGCGGCGACACCGAAGTTCGCGATGATCGCACCCGCCGAATCGACGATCGGCGTCAGCACGGCGGGCCGCTCCAGATAGACGTCGATGATGGTGGGCACGGCGGCGCACACGTCGCCGACCTCCTGCAGCACCTCGGCGGCGAACTCCAGTGAGCCGTGGTGGAACATCGCCGCGATACCTGGGGCGGCCGGCCGGTACGGCGTGGCCAGCCGCAGCAGCGCGACGTCGGCCTGCTTCGGATCGTCGACCAGGGTGGCGCGGCCCGCGACGTCGTCGGGCGACAACTCCGGGGCATAGAGCCGGATGCCGGGTGGCAACGGCAGCAACGGGTTCGCCGCCGTGCCGTTGGTGAGCAGGGTCAGCGCGTCCTGCTGCGCACGGCGCCCGGCGGCGACGAAGTCGGCACGCCCGACCGTGACTGCGGCGTGTTCGGGATCGACGAACGGCTCGTCGAAGAGGCCGAGCGCGAACTTGACCCGCAGTAGCCGGCGCGCCGATTCGTCGATGCGGGCCTCGCTGACACGGCCGTCGGCGACGAGGTCGAGCAGGACGTCGGTGCAGTGCTCGCCGCCGAACTGGTCGACGCCGGCATCGAGCACCTTGAGCATCCGCTTGTGCCGGTCGAGGTGCTCGACGCCCCACGCCCGCGCCGTGCCGAGGTCGCCGAGTCCGGGATTGTCGGTGATCAGTCCCCAGTCGGTGCACACCACACCGTCGAACCCGAGTTCCTCCCGCAACACACCGGTGATCACCGACCGGTTGAATCCGAATCCGACTTCCTCCCAGTCGGTTCCGACCGGCATACCGTAGTAGGGCATCACCTCGGCCGCGCCGGCCGCCAGCGCGGACCGGAACGGACGCAGGTGGTACTCCCTCGCTCCGCCGGGGTAGACCTGTTCCCGGCCCCACGCGAAGTGCGGGTCGTTGCCGTCGCGCTGCGCCCCGCCGCCGGGGAAGTGCTTGATCATCGCGGCCACCGACGCGGCGCTCAACGAATCACCCTGCAGTCCTTCCACATACGCAGCGCCGAGCCGTGACGTCAGGTCGCCGTCCTCGCCGAACGTCGCGTTGATCCGCGGCCAGCGGGCCTCGGTGGCCAGGTCGATCTGCGGGTGCAGGGCGACACGCAGCCCGACCGCGAGGTACTCCTGCCGGGCGATGTCGGCGAACTCGCGTACCCGCTCCGCCGACCCGATTGCCGCCAGCCCCAGGGGTTCCGGCCAACGGGAGTACGCCCCGGCCATCATCTGGGCGAGCGGGTTGTCGGTGAAGTGGTGCCGGGGGTCGGTCGAGAACGTCACCGGTATCGGATGCGGCCGCTGCAACGACCGGCGTTGCACACCGTTGGCCCAGTCGGCGAAGTCGCGACCGTCCGGGCTGGGGCCCAGCAGGTTGAAGTGCGTCAGGCCCAGGTCGAGCAGGGTCTGCAGGGACGGCAAGGGCAGGCCCTCGAAGCCGTCGCCCTGGTCGCCGATGACGGCCATGGTGTGGAACATCAGAGCGACCTTCTCGCCGATCGGCAGCCGGGCGAGAAGGGCTTCGACGCGGTGTTCGAGGTCTGCTCCGTCAGTCACCGAATCCAGCGTGCCGGAAGTCCGGCAGTGGTGCCAGCGGCTACAGCCTGGAGTGCTCCGCGATACCGGTGTCGGTGGTACGCAGCGGGCGGATCAACGCGTCCTGACTGAAGGAGGCCAGCAGTTCGCCCGCCTCGGTGTGCACGGCCCCGCGGACGTAGGACATGCCCGCGCCCACCTGGGTGCTCTCATGGGAGTAGAGCAGCCACCCGTCCCAGCGCACCGGCTCGTGGAAGCTGACGGTGGCGGTCATCGGCGCGGTCGACACCGTCAGGTGCGCCTGCGCGGTGCCGATGCCCTCGTGGGCCCGCATGGTCGTCGAAATGCCCAGGTGGCCGGTGAAATACGCGATGAGCGCCTTGGCCAGATCGTCGCGGTCGGGCACCGGGTCGTAGTGCAGCCAGGCGTACAGCTCCGGCGGCCCGACCTCGTCGGGGCTGTTGACGTCCACCACGTCGACCAGCCGCACCTGCCGGCCCGTCATCGGCATCGAGGATTCGTTCGCGTCGTCGGGGCCCGCCACCTCTGGGCGCGGCAGGTGGTGGCGGATGACGTCGCCCGACGGCACGTCGGTGAACACCGTCACCGTGATGGCGCGCTTGCCGTTCTGCGACGCGGACACCACGGCGGTCGCCGTCGACCGGCCTTCGGCCACCACGTCGATCTCGAGCTCAACCGGCGGGCCGACGAGCACGGCACGGGCGAATACTGCGTGCACCGAACGCACCGACTTCTCCGGGAAGCGTTTGGCCGCAGCCACGATCGCGGCGCCGAGGACCTGGGTTCCCTCCACCACCTGGCGTTCGTCGACTCCGGCGATGCCGGTCTGCACGGTGAAGCGGTTGTCCCCGGCCGGTTCGGCGTCGAACAGATCGAGCAGCATCCCGATCGTCCACTGCGCCTGCGCGGAGTCCGTCGATTCCGTCGTCATAGGTCCTGACCCCTCGTTCAAATCGTGTCTCGTCGGTGCTCGGCGGTCTTCTGCGAGGAACACAGTAGCCGGAAGGCGCACGAGCCTCTACAAAAGCGGTAACGTCATTCTCGCAGCTGCAGCCGGACGGGAAGGTGCTCCCATGGCGAACGCGAACGGCAGGGCGGTGACCCCGGGCCGGGTCGATTCCGAAGCGCGCGCCGCGCGGTTCATGAAGTCGGCGCTAACCATCCTGGGCGAGACGGGCCGCACCGACTTCACGGTGCTTGAGGTGGTGGAACGGTCCAAGACCTCCCTGCGGTCGTTCTACCAGCACTTCTCCACCAAGGATGAGCTCCTGCTGGCGCTCATCGAGCGGATCATGGCCGAGTCGACACAGCAGTGGCGCGCCCAAACCGACGGCCTTGGCGGTGTCGAAGCCCTTCGCGTGCTGATCGACGGAATCTGCACCCCGGCCGAGAGCAGCACCCAGGATCGGGTGAACCGCGGCCTGACGTTCTACAACGACCATCTCTCCGAGAGCCTGCCGCAGGACTACGCCCGCGTGCTGTCGCCCCTGCACCGGCTGATCGGCGACATCATCGGCCGCGGTATCGCCGATGGCACGTTCCGCGACGACGTCGACGTCGACAGCACCGCGGCGCTGATCATGCAGAACGTGTTGGGCGCCATGCGGTTACGGGTGCTGGGCGCCGAGCTGAACGGCGTACCGATCGAGGGCGGACACATCTTCGACTTCTGCTCGCGCAGCCTGCTCGCGCATCCGGGATGAGCCACCGGACGGCGTTACACCTGAGGCCGGTTTCGTCACCCGCACGAAAGTGGTAACTTCATTACCACTTGCAGCCAACAAGACTTCCAGGAGGCGGACATGCCCTCACGCGATCTGTCATATCCCGTGTTCGACGCCGACAACCACTTCTACGAGCCCAAGGAAGCGCTGACGCAGTTCCTGCCGGACAAGCGCAAGGGCATCATCGACTACATCGACGTCAAGGGCCGTACCAAGATCGTCGTGCGCAACCACATCAGCGACTACATCCCGAACCCCACGTTCGAGGTGGTCGCCAAGCCCGGTGCGCAGGAGGAGTACTTCCGGCACGGCAGCGGCGGCAAGAGCTTCCGCGAGATCATGGGCAAGCCGATGAAGGCCATCCCCGCGTTCCGCAACCCCGAGGCCCGCCTCGAGGTGCTCGACGGCCTCGGCCTGGACTACACGATCATGTTCCCGACCCTGGCCAGCCTCGTCGAGGAGCGGCTCAAGGACGACCCGGACGCAATCCTCGACATCATCCACGCACTCAACCAGTGGATGTACGAGACGTGGCAGTTCAACTACGAGGACCGGATCTTCTCCACGCCGGTCATCAACCTGAGCGTCGTCGACCGGGCCCTCGAGGAACTCGAGTGGTGTCTGGAGCGCGGCGCCAAGACCGTCCTGGTGCGCCCCGCCCCAGTGCCCGGCTACCGCGGCACCCGGTCGATGGGCCTGCCCGAGTTCGACCCGTTCTGGGACGCCTGCGTCAAGGCCGGCATCCCGGTCTGCATGCACGCCTCCGACAGCGGCTACGCGGAGTACCTGAACGACTGGGAACCCGCCGACGAGTACCTGCCGTTCAAGCCGACCGCATTCCGCATGGTCTCGATGGGCAAGCGGCCCATCGAGGACACCATGGCCGCGCTGGTATGCCACGGAGCACTGACCCGCAACCCCGATCTGCGCATCCTCTCCGTCGAGAACGGCGCGTCGTGGGTGCCGTACCTGTTCTACCAGTTCAAGGACGTCTACTCGAAGATGCCGCAGGAGTTCCCTGAGGACCCGATCCAGGCGTTCCGGCGCGGCGTGTACGTGGCGCCGTTCTGGGAGGACGACTTCAAGAAGATGGGTGAACTGTGCGGCATCGACCGCGTCATCTTCGGCTCGGACTGGCCCCACCCCGAGGGGCTCGCAGACCCGATCAATCTGGTCGGCGACCTGGAGGCGCAGGGCCTCGACGAAGAGGGCATCCGGAAGGTGATGGGCGGCAACCTGGTCGACCTGTTCAAGGTGCCGAACAAGAAGGTGTTCAAGCCCGACGTGCCCGCGCTCGTCATCGCTTGACCTGAGCGCTGAGCACCGCCATCCCCCACTCCCACGAAGGCTGAACGGATCTCATGACCGAAGTGGCAAGTCCAGAACAGATGCTGTTCGCCTCGACGGCGCAGGCCTTCCTGGAGAAGGAGGCGTCGCTGACCCGGGTCCGGGAACTGCACGCCGAGGGCGCCTCCTTCGACCCGGGGTGGTGGCGGCGCGCCGCCGAACTCGGCTGGACCAGCCTGCTCGTCCCCGAAGAGCTCGGCGGCGGAAGCGTGTCGGGCAACGGTGTCGAGGATCTCGCACTGGTCGCCGAACAGATCGGCCGCACCGTCGCCCCGGGACCGCTGCATCCGGTCAGCACGGTGCTCGCCGGGCTGGTCGACGCGTCCGACTCCGAACGGCACGCCGAGCTGATCGAGGCGCTGGTCTCCGGCGAGACCGTCGCGTCGTGGGCGGTCTGCGAGCCCGGTAGCTCCTGGAATCCGTTGCACGCCAACGCGACCGCGACGCCGACCGACGGCGGTTTCCGCATCGACGGGGTCAAGGACCGGGTGGAGGCGGGCGCCCAGAGCGCGGTGCTGCTCGTCACGGCGCGCGTCGGCGACGACCTGCGGCAGTTCCTCGTACCGACCGACGCGGCCGGTGTCTCGATCACCGAGCAGCGTTCGGTCGACCTGGTGAAGCGCTACGCGCGGGTCGAGTTCGACGGCGTCGTCGTCGACGAGTCGGCGGCCGTTGGGACGACGGCCGACACCGCAGCGCTGATCGGCCGGCAGGCTCAGGTCGCGCAGATCCTGCAGTGCGCCGAGGTGGTCGGAATCCTGGACACCGTGGTGGGTTTCACCATCCAGTGGGCCTTCGACCGGCATTCCTTCGGCCGGCCGCTGGCGTCCTACCAGGCGCTCAAGCACCGTTTCGCGGACCTGAAGATCTGGCTCGAGGCCTGCCGCGCCGCCACCCGCGCCGCCGTCACGGCGGTGGCGGACCGCTCCCCCGGCGCGGCGTTCGCCGTCAGCGTCGCGAAATCCTATGTCGGAGAGCACGCCGCACCGATGATCCAGCACGCCGTCCAGCTGCACGGCGGCATCGGCGTCACCTGGGAGCACGATCTGCACCTGTACCTGCGCCGCGCCACGCTGTACCGGTCGATGCTCGGTACGCCCGAAGACCACAACCTGCGCGTGTACGCGCTGTCCGAGGAACTGGAGTCCGCGTCATGACCGAGACCGCATCGCAGGATCAGGCGGCCCCGGCGGCAGGCGAGTCCGTCGAGGACTTCAAGGCCAGGGCGAAGGCGTGGCTGGCCGAGAACATGCCCCGCATCGACCCGGCGAATCCGCCGGACTCCGACCGCGGCGAAGAGGCGCCGTGGCTGCGGGCCCGGGAACTCCAGAAGAAGCTGCACGTAGGCGGATTCGCCGGCATCTGCTTCCCCCGTGAGTACGGCGGCCTTGGCTACCCGATCGCCTATCAGCGGGCGTTCGACGCGGTGTCCAAGGACTATGAGCTGCCGATCATCCTCAACACACCGACGTTCACCATCTGCGCGGCGACGATCCTGGACACCGGCACCGAAGAGCAGAAGAGCGAGCACATCGCCGCGGCCATCCGCGGTGACGAGATCCTGGTGCAGCTGCTCTCCGAACCGAGCGGCGGATCCGACCTCGCCGGGGTGATCACCCGGGCCGACCGAAAGGGCGACACCTGGGTGATCAACGGCGCCAAGACGTGGAGCACCAGCGCCTTCGCCGCCGACTACGGCCTGCTGCTGGCCCGCACCGACTGGAACGTGCCCAAACACGAAGGGCTGACGATGTTCATGGTGCCGCTCGACGCACCGGGCATCACGATGCGGCGTATCAAGCAGGTCGACGGTGGTGACGAGTTCTGCGAGGAGTTCTTCGACAACCTCGAACTCGGCGACGACGCGGTGGTCGGCGAGGTGAACAAGGGCTGGGAGGTCGCCTCCCGGCAGCTCTACCACGAGCGGCGCGCGGTGGGCGGTGGCTCGGAGTTCGCCAGCGGCATCGGCCCGGAGGGTGTGACCGATCAACCGGTCGACTACCGGGCACTGCTGGCGGAGACCGGCCAGGCCGACAGCGAACGCGCTCGCGAGATGGCCGGCCGGGCGCTGGTGCGGCGTGCGGTGCAGGAGCAGCTGATCGACCACGTCTACCACGGTGTGCTGGACGGGTCGCTGCCACCGGCCGCCGGGTCGATCATCCGGATCACCCACGCCGAGTCGATCCAGTTCGAGATCGACACGGCGGTGGCGCTTTCCGGCGCGGCGGGCGTGGTCGACGCGGGCGACCGGCTGATCCGCTACGGCGACCGCTACCTGTCGCGGCAGACCGCCTCGCTGGGCGGCGGGACCACCGAGATCGCCCGCAACATCATCGGCGAACGGGTGCTCGGCTTCCCCCGGGAACAGGCCGCCGACCGCGGTGTGCCGTTCAAGGACGTCAAGCGCAATAAGGTCTGACCTAGAACAGCGTTGCCTGCACCGGCTGCGCCGCCGCGACCGGGGGAACGATCTCCGGCGTCGTGACCCGCCGGTCCCTGGCCAGACCGTGCCGGGCGATCAGCGGCGCCGCGCGGTCGTGCAGCGACCGGCGGTAATCCTCGGGCAGATACGCGCCACGGCGGTACAACTCGCGGTAGCGCGCGACCAGATGCGGGTGTGAGCGCGCCAGCCACGACATGAACCAGCCGCGGGTGGAACCGCGCAGGTGCAGCCCGAACACCGTGACGCTGTCGGCGCCCGCGGCGGCGATCTGCCCGAGCAGTCCGTCGAGGTGCTCGGTGGAGTCGGTCAGATGCGGCAGCACCGGCGCCACCATCACATGGCACGGCAGCCCGGCGTCGCGGATCGCGGCGATGAGACCGAGCCGGGCCTGCGGCGAGGGCGTCCCGGGTTCGACGTCGCGGTGCAGGTCCGGGTCGCCGACCGCGAGCGACACCGCGACGCTCACCGGCACCCGCCGCGCCGCCTCGGCCAGTTGGGGCAGGTCGCGCCGGAGCAGTGTCCCCTTGGTGAGGATGGACATCGGTGTCCCCGAATCGGTCAGCGCGGCAATGATTCCCGGCATGAGTTCATAGCGGCCCTCGGCTCGCTGGTAGGGGTCGGTGTTGGTGCCCAGCGCCACCGTGTCCCTGGTCCACGACGGCCTGCGCAGTTCGCGGCGCAGCACGTCGACGACGTTGGTCTTGACCACCACCTGGGAGTCGAAGTCGACGCCGTTGTCGAAGTCGAGGTACTCGTGGGTGGGGCGGGCGAAACAGTACCGGCAGGCGTGCGAACACCCGCGGTAGCCGTTGACCGTGTACTGGAACGGCAGCATGGAGGAGTTCGGCACCTTGTTCAGCGCCGACTTGCACAGCACCTCGTGAAAGGTGATGCCGTCGAACTGCGGCGTGCGGACGCTTCGGACGAAGCCGATGCGCTGCAGGCCCGGCAGCGCTCCGTCATCGACGCCGACACCCTGTCCGTCCCACCTCACCTCTCCATTCGAACTTATGTTCGATCAGATGTCAAGGCGGCTCGCAGGTCGACTCCCGCACAACGAGGACGGGCGTCGTCCGGCGCTGAGCCGGAGGCCGCCCCGCGAGTGAGTTCGCCAGCAGCTGCACCGCATCGCGCCCCATGTCGAAGGCGTGCGACTCGATCGAGGTGAGCGGGACGTGCAGCTCGGCGGTGAGCGCGATGTTGTTGAAGCCGATCAGCGACACGTCCCGGCCGACCCGCAACCCGTGGTTGCGAATGGCGCCGGCCGCGCCGATCGCAGCGAAGTCGTTCACCGCGAACAGCGCCGTCGGCGGCGAGGGACCGTCGAGCATCCGATCCGCCGCGAAATGACCGCCCTGGCTGTCCAGTCCCGAGTACACGATGTTCTCCGGCAACACTTCGAAGCCCGCCTCCCGGAAGCACTCGACGAATCCGGCCGGCCGGTCGATACCGGTGCTCGCGTGCGCGAGCCCTGCGATCACCCCGACCCTGCGGTGGCCGAGGTCGAGCAGGTGCTGCGCAGCCAGCCGGCCGCCGAGCCAGTTGTCGCACGTCGCCGCCGGATAGTCCGCGACGCTGCGATTGACCAGCACGAACGGGACCTCCCTGCGGGTCAGCTCTTCGAGAACCGAATGGTCATCAGCACGCGCGTCACCGAGGATGAGTCCGTCGACGCGGCGGTCCAGCATCATCTCGATCCGCTGACGCTGGCCGGTTGGTTCATCCTGCGTGTTCGCCACGAACGCCGTCAGACCTTGCTGCGCCGCAGCCGATTCGATGCCCTCGTACACCGTCGCCAGCACGACGTCGCTCAACCGCGGCACCAGCACACCGATCAGGTTCGTCCGGCGCGTACGCAGACTCGCGGCGTGCGGATTGGGCCGGTAGTTCACCTCCGCCGCACGCTCGCGGATTCGCTCGGCGGTGGCACCCGAGGCGGCGCGCTCGCCCTGCCGCATGCCGTTGAGCACCCGCGCCACCGTCGACACGTGCAGGCCCAGGTCGTCGGCGATCGACTGCAGTGTCGCTTGTCTCGGCTTAGCCAATCCCGCCATCCCCGTTTGCTGTGTCGGACCCGTCTGACCACCCCTTGACAGTGGCGCACATCTGGGAGCAGTATAGCCCGAACGTTCGGCCCGAACGTTCGGGCAAAATTCTCGGACGCGTCGAACGCCCGAAAATGCACCATCTGCACCGACAGAAGAGAGTGTCATGCCTGATCAGGATGGATTGCCAGAGAACCACCGGCACAGCCCCGTACGCGTCGCCGTCGTGCAGTTCAACCCGCAAGTCGGGGTCGAGAACCTGAAGGCCAATTCCGAGGCGGTCTACGAGCGCCTCGGCAACGCGGTAGCTGAAGGCGCCAACCTCATCGTCCTGCCCGAGCTGGCAACCACCGGCTACACATTCGCCTCCCGCGACGAGGCCTACGCCCACGCCGAGGAGGTTCCGTCCGGCGCGACCGTGGCCGGCTGGGTCGAGTTCGCCGCCGCACACGACGTCTACATCGTGGGCTGCCTGCCCGAACTCGACGGCGTCGAACTGTTCGACACCGCAGTCCTCGTCGGGCCAGACGGCTACGTAGGTAAGTACCGCAAGACCCACCTGTGGAACGAGGAGAAGCTGTTCTTCTCCCCCGGCAATCTGGGCTACCCGGTGTTCCACACCAGGATTGGCCGGATTGGACTGCTGGTGTGCTGGGACATCTGGTTCCCCGAGACCGCGCGCATCGTCGCGCAACAGGGCGCGGACATCATCTGCATCCCCACCGGGTGGGTGTGGACCCCGCCACCGCTGTACGACGCCAGCGGCACGTGCATGGCCGCCTACCTCACGATGACGGCTGCGCACGTCAACAACGTGTACATCGCCACCGCAGACCGGATCGGCACGGAACGCACCTCCGGGTTCATGGGCAACTCGCTCATCGCCGGGACCAACGGCTGGCCGATCGACCGGATCGCCGGACCTGACGAGGACACCATCGTCTATGCAGACATCGACGTCACGGCCGCTCGTGGCGCCGCGATCTGGAACCAGTTCAACGATCTTCACCGCGACCGCCGCACCGATCTCTACGATCAGCTGCTCGGCTACCGCGGCGGCCCGGCGCTTCCCCGGTAGGGCGCGGATATGACGACCGCACCGTCGACCCGCCCGCACAGCGGCGCTCTGGCGCTGTGGCCACTCGTCGCCGCCATCTGTCTGCTGGCCGCTCTAGTGTGGACCGGTAGCCTGCCCGACGTCGCCCCGGTGCTCGATGTCATCGCCTCAGCGGCAGGTGAACCCAACTTCTACGGGAGCACGCTTGCGGGGCTCGGCCTTCTGGCCGGTGGTCTGCTCGCACATCGGCTGCAGGCCTGCGGGCGGCGGTGGCAGGGGTTTGCCCAGGCCTGCGGATCCGGACTGTGGGTCCCGATGCTGGCCAGTGCGCTGCTCGGTGTGGCCATCAGCAATCTGATGTGGGGTTGGACCATGTCCGACGGCGCCTGGCAGCCGCTGTTCGCTCCGTTCGTCTCGGTGTCGCCGACCGTCGTGCTGATGTTCGGCCCCGACATGAAGACGGTACTCACCGGCGGCGTCCTCGGCGGCGTCGTCACCCCTCCGCTGTCGGTCCTCGGCGCGGACGTCATCTGTCCGTGGCTGGGTGTTCCGCCGGTGGTCGGCGTGACCGGCGGGATGGCAATGGGTGCGGTGATCGCCTTCGCGGTCTGCCGTCACCTGCCCTGGCTGCCCGCGCTGCCGCACCTGCGCCGCGAGCCTGAACCACAACCGCCGGTGATCGCCGAGACGCACGGGCCCGCCTGGCTGTTGCGCCGGGGGTTGGCAGACTTCTCGGAGGCCCAGTTCTTCGGTAGCGAATGGGCCAGCATCGGACTCATCGCCGGTGTTGTGGTGGCATACCTGCTCGACCCGGCGCTACCGGCATACGGGTCGGGTCTGCTGCCTCAGATCCTTGCCGCGCAGGCGCTCGCAGCGGTCGTCGCCGTGCTCCTCTGGCGCAGACAGTGGTCACGGCGGCCGTTCTACCCGACGTTCGTTCCCGTCGTCTCGGTCGCGCCGGCCTGTGTGCTGGCATACGGAGGGACACCAGCCTCGATCTTCGCCGGCGCGGCACTGGGCGCGGCACTCGGCCCGCCGTTGGCCGCCGCGATCTCGTCACGACTGCCCGCCGACTTCCATCCCTTCATCGGGAACGTCGCTGCCATGGCTCTCGCCACCGCAGTGATCGTCCCTGCCCTGCAACCACTTCCAGGATTCTGACGATGACCGATACCGCAGACACCGATGTGCTGAACGGATACTTCCGTGACCGCGACATCAACTCGCTCGCCGAGGATCTCCGCAACCGCAGAGTGACCAGCGTGGAACTGGTCGGCCACAGCCTGGCGGCCATTGCCCGGTTCAACCCGATCCTCAACGCCTTCACCAGTGTTGACGCAGACAACGCCATGGCAGGCGCCGAAAGGGCCGACGACGAACTTGCTCGCGGTCGCGACCGCGGACCTCTGCACGGCATCCCGGTGTCGGTCAAAGATCTCATCGACATCGCCGGCCAGGTCACCACCCGCGGTTCGAAGGTGCACCGGCATCGCCCCGCGGAGCACGATGCCGAGTGCGTCCGCCGCCTGCGCGCGGCGGGCGCGGTGATCGTCGGTAAGAACGTCTTGCACGAATTCGCCTACGGCGCGACCGGTGACCGGTCGGCACACGGCGCGTCCCGGAATCCCTCGGACCCCACCAAGATCAGCGGCGGATCCAGTGGCGGTGGCGCCGCGGCCACCGCTGCGGGCATGGTGCCACTCGCCGTAGGAACGGACACCGCGGGCTCAGTGCGGGTGCCTGCCGCGCTGTGCGGAGTGGTCGGGTTCAAGCCCGCGTACGGGGCAATCCCCACCCGCGGCGTTCACCCACTCGCGCCATCCTTGGACCACGTCGGGATCTTCGCCGGCACCTCTGCGGACGCCGCACTCGGGTACGCCGTCATGGCCGGGACAGTACAACCGCTCGGCAAAGCGCCGGCCCGGGTCGGCTGGCTCGACCCGTCCTGCATCGGCCCCACCGATCCCGCGGTCACCGCGACGGTTCGTGCCGCGCTGGAAGTCGCGGGACTCCTTTCCGACGACGTCGTGCGGCTGCCGTTTCGGGCCGGCGAATTGTTCTCCGTCCTCAGCGTGCTGCAGGCGAGCGAGGCCTATGCCGAACATGCCGATGACCTCACCGGCCGCCGGGACGACATCGACCCCGAGGTCGTCGATCGGCTCATTCGTGGGCGGCAGATGTCCGCGTGGGAGTACCTCCGTGCCGACCGCGCACGCGACGAACTGCGTTCGGCGACCGCCGGACTGTTCCGGCGATTCGACGTGATCGCCATGCCGACCGTGCCGACAGTCGCCACCGATGTCGACCAGCGCGCACACGTCATCGATGGCGAGGCGGTCGAGGTGCGGTCGGCCTTGCTGTCGCTGACCTGCCCGTGGAACCTCACCGGGCAGCCGGCTGTGAGCCTTCCGGTCGGCGGCGTGTCGGGGCTGCCGGTCGGGCTGCAGCTGATCACCGCAACGGGCAGGGAACACATGATGTTCGGCGTGGCCGACGCAGTCGAAGGCGCTCTGCGGTGACCGTCGCCTATACGCCGCTGCTGCCGGTCGATGCCGACAGAACGGCCTACCGGCGGCTTGACCTACGGCCTGAGGCGATCCGCACCACCTACGCCGCCGGACGCGAATTCATCGAAGTGGATCCTGACGTGCTCGAGCAGCTTTCATTCGAGGCTTACCGCGATGTGTCACATCTACTGCGCACCAGCCATCTCCGCCAGGTCGCGGCGATCCTCGACGACCCCGAGGCCTCCCCGAACGACCGCTATGTCGCCACGGAACTTCTGCGCAACGCGAACGTCGCCGCGGGTGGCGTCCTACCCATGTGTCAGGACACCGGAACTGCGTTGATCCACGCCGCACGAGGTCGCCACGTACTCACGGACGGCCGGGACGCAGAACATCTCTCACGTGGCATCGCCCGTGCGTACACCACACTCAACCTGCGTTACTCGCAACTGGCGCCGTTGTCGATGTTCGACGAACGCAACACCGGCACGAACCTGCCGGCACAGATCGAGATCTCCGCCGAGGGCGACGACACCTATCGGTTCCTGTTCATGGCCAAGGGCTGCGGCAGCGCCAACAAGAGCTTCCTGTTCCAACAGACCCCCGCACTCCTGTCCAGCGGCAACCTTCTGGACTTCGTCGTCGCCAAGGCCGCCGAGATCGGCACCTCGGCATGCCCGCCCTATCATCTCGCGGTCGTGATCGGCGGCACCAGTGCTGAATTCGCGCTCAAGACGGCCAAACTGGCGACAGCACACCACCTCGACGATTTACCGAGTGCGGGCTCGACAGCCGGCCACGGGTTCCGTGACCACGACTTCGAGCGACAAGTCCTCAGTGCGACGCAGAGGCTCGGTATCGGTGCGCAGTTCGGCGGCAAGTACTTCTGCCACGACGTCCGCGTCATCCGGCTACCCAGGCATGGCGGCTCGTTGCCCGTCGCGCTTGCCGTGTCCTGCGCGGCCGACCGCCACGTCCTGGGCAAGGTGACTCGCGACGGGGTGTTCCTCGAGCGACTCGAGACCGATCCTGCGCGGTTCCTGCCGGACGCGGACAACACCGCGCTTGATCCGGAACCGGTACGCATCGACCTGAACGACTCGTTGTCGCACACCCGCGCGCGACTTTCCACTCATCCGGTGGGCACCCGGGTGTCGTTGACCGGAACGATGGTCGTCGCGCGGGATCTCGCGCACGCGAAGATCCGCGAACGACTCGACGCAGGCGAACCGATGCCCGACTACCTGCGTCGATACCCGGTGTTCTACGCAGGACCGGCGAAACGGCCCGACGGCTTGGCATCCGGCTCGTTCGGGCCCACGACAGCCGGACGAATGGACTCCTATGTCGAGCAGTTCCAGGCCGCCGGCGGATCATTGGTGATGCTGGCGAAGGGAAATCGTTCGGACGCAGTACGGCGCTCCTGTCAGCAGCACGGCGGGTTCTACCTGGGATCCGTCGGAGGACCGGCCGCCCGCCTCGCCCATGACTGCATCACATCGATCGAAGTCCTCGAGTACGGCGAACTGGGCATGGAAGCCGCTCTACGGATCGAGGTCGAAGACTTTCCAGCCTTCATCGTCATCGACGACAAGGGCAACGACTTCTACGCCCGGGACACCGGAACACTGCTCACGATCGGAACTGCACCACGATGACAGCCCTGCCCCCAGAACTCGGACCCCTCGACCTACGTCGCGCGGGGACGACCCTGAGCGCCGAGAGCCGACCCGGCACTGGCACACCCGTTCTCATCGTCCCGGGAGTGATGGCCGACGCCTCCACATGGCGACCCGTGGTGGAGGCGATCGACCTCCCGAATCCGGTCGTCACCCTCAACCGCCGCGGGCGGGCTCCCAGCGGCCCGCTGGGAGCCGGGTACTCGGTGGGAGTCGAGGTCGAGGATCTGCGCCACGTCATCGACACACTCGGTGACGTCCATCTCTTCGGGTGGAGCTACGGCGCGCTGATCGCGCTGGAGACCGCACTCGGGTGTGATCGGGTTCGATCGCTCATCGCCTACGAACCCGTCGGGCGGCCGTTCGCACCGGAGGTGGTGGCGCCGCTGCACGATGCGGTGGCCGCCGGGGACCTCGACCGTGCCGTCGCACTGGTCAACACCGACGTGTCAGGATTCAACGACGAGTACGTCGCGCAACTTCGGCGCAGCCCGGCGTGGGCGGTGCTCCGCCCCCTCGCCGCGCCGCTGGCCGACGAGCTCGCCGCGATCAACGCGCACCGGCCGACGCTGGACAGATACCGGGAACTGGACCTGCCGGTGACGCTGATCCTCGGCGCCCGCAACGACGGAAACGCGCCCTACGGCACCGCGTTCGCCCGCTTCGCCGAAGCGTTACCCCAAGCGAACGTCGTCCGGCTCGCGGGGCAGGGTCACCTGGCACATGTCGAAGCGCCCGCCGATCTCGCCCGCGAAATCCGCGCAGCGGTCCTGCTCGCGGACGCCGGTCGATCAGACGTCGAGTAGCGCGTCGCACATCACCGGCAGGTCGCGGACCCGCACACCGGTCGCGTGGTACACGGCGTTGACGACGGCGGCGGCCGCGCCGACGATGCCGAT
The DNA here is from genome assembly GCF_030519285.1 of Mycolicibacterium arseniciresistens. Lineage (NCBI taxonomy): Bacteria > Bacillati > Actinomycetota > Actinomycetes > Mycobacteriales > Mycobacteriaceae > Mycobacterium > Mycolicibacterium arseniciresistens. The sequence goes on along the minus strand of NZ_JAUMSQ010000053.1, from coordinate 17,271 downwards.
CTCCCCCGCACCCCGCGAGCCCATCGGATTCGCGTGCTCGTCGACCTCGTCGAGCCAGCGCGCCTCGATCGCCGGAACGTCGGCGTGCGCGCTGATGTGGTAAGTCGCCAGATCCTGGGTGACCACATGGCCGAAGCGGTGATCGCGCACGCTCTCCTCGTGCAGCGCCATCGACAGCCCCATCGTCATGCCGCCGATCAGTTGCGAACGCAGCGTCGCCGGGTTGATCGCCCGGCCGACCGAGAACATCCCGAGCATCCTCGACACCCGGATCTCGCCGGTGAACCGGTTGACCCGCGCCTCGACGAAGTGCGCACCGAAGGAGTACATGCTGTACTCCTCGGATTCCGGGTTGTCCGGTGCTTCAGCGGTGACCTCTGCACCGACCGCAGGCGCGTCGCCGTGCTGCTCACGGAAGGCGCGCACGGCGGCGACGATCGCCCGTCCCCAGGAGTTGATGCCCGACGAGCCGCCGGCCATCGACGCCTCGGGCAGGTCGGTGTCGCCGATCTGCAACTCGACGGAGGCGAGCGGGCAACCGAGGGCGTCCGCCGCGATCTGGGTCAACGTGGTCCAGGTGCCCGTGCCGATGTCGGCGGCGCCGATCGCCACGGCGTAGCGATCCGGCCCGGCGTAGGAGATCCGGGCGGAGTTGCCGGGCATCATCATCGCGGGGTACACCGCCGCGGCCACCCCGGTGCCCACCCACCACTCCCCCGACAGCGTCGCCCGCGGAGCTGGATCGCGCTGCGCCCAACCGAATTCGTCGGCGCCGCGCTGTAGACACTCGATCAGGTGGCGGCCCGACCACGGCTTACCGTCCTCGGGGTCGACGTCGGGTTCGTTGCGGACACGCAGTTCGATCGGGTCCATGCCGACGGCCGCGGCCAGTTCGTCCACGGCGACCTCCGCCGCGAACATGCCCGGGCACTCACCCGGCGCCCTCATCCAGAACGGCACCGGAACGTCGAGCGCGGCCAGCCGGTGCGACGTGCTGCGGTTCGGCGAGGCGTACATCATCCGGGAGACGATGGCGGTCTGCTCGGCGTACTCCTTCACCGCCGAGGTCAGCTCGACCGCATCGTGGGAAACGGCAGTGAGCCGGCCGTCCCGGTCGGCGCCGAGGCGGATCCGCTGGTGCGTCGGTGTGCGGTACCCGACGAGGGAGAACATCTGCTGCCGGGTGACGGCCAGCTTCACGGGGCGGCCGTCGGTGCGCTGGGCGGCCAGCAGCGCCAGCACCTCGTGCGCATGCGGCGACCCCTTGGAGCCGAACCCGCCGCCCACGTGCGGTGAGATCACCCGCATCTGTTCGGGTCCCAGCCCGAACAGCGGGGCGAGGGTCTTCCGCGCCGCGTGCGTGCCCTGGATCGAGTCGTAGAGCGTCACGCGCGGGCCGCTCTCCCAGATCGCGATGCAGGCGTGCGGTTCCATCGGGTTGTTGTGCTCGATCGGCGTCGAGTACCACTGATCGACGACATGGTCGGCGGCAGTCAGAGCGGCCTCGACGTCGCCCTCCGCGGTGTCCGGCGGGTGGGACGGGTTGACCTTCTCGGGCGTGTACAGCTTCGGATCGTCGACGCGCAGTTCGGTGTCATGGTCCTCGACGTCGTACTGGACGCCGATCAGACCGGCGGCCTGTCGTGCCGTCTCCGCGGTCTCAGCGACGACCCCGCCGATGAGTTGCCCGCGGAAGTGCACCTCGGTGCCCTGCAGTATCGACAGTTCGCCGTCGGAGTCGTCGGCCAGCGCAGGCGCGTCGAACACGGTCAGCACGTCAACCACACCGGGCAGGTCGAGTGCCGCGGCGACGTCCATGGCGGTCACCCGGCCACGGGTCACCGTGGTCTGTACCGGATGCAGGTACAGCGGCTGCGCCACCGCATGCTCGAACGCATACGGTGCGGTGCCGGTGACCTTCGCACGCCCGTCGAGACGGCGCACCGGTGTGCCGATGGCGTTGATGTCCATGGCGGTCATGCGCCCTCACCCCCCAGCGCCAGCAGTGTCGCCGTGATCGCGCCGCGGGTGAGTCCGATCTTGAACTCATTGCCCTGTAAGGGTTTTGCTTGCTCGAGCTCGACGGCCGCTGCGCGAGCGTAGTTCGCCTCGGTGGCCGCCGCGCCGATCAGGGACCGTTCGGCGGCCTGGGCGCGCCACGGCCCGTGCGCCACTCCTCCCAGTGCGATCCGCGCCGAGCTCACGATTCCGTCGTCGACCACCAACTCGGCGGCCACCGAGGTCAGCGCGAACGCGTAGGACGCCCGGTCACGCACCTTGCGGTACTCCGACCGCGCCCGCTCGGGTGGCGGCGGCAGTTCGACAGCGGTGATCAGCGCGCCGTCGGGCAGCACGGTGTCGCGCTCGGGGTGGTCGCCGGGCATCCGGTAGAAGTCGGTGACCGGGATGCGGTGCTCACCGTCCGGGTCGAGCGCCACCACGACGGCGTCCAATGCCGCCAGCGCCACCGCCATGTCGGACGGATGCACCGCCACACAGTGTTCGGATGAGCCGAGGATGGCGTGATAGCGCACGTAGCCGCCGAGGGCGGAGCAGCCGGTGCCCGGCTCCCTCTTGTTGCACGGCGTCGTGACGTCCTGGAAGTACACACACCGCGTGCGCTGCAGCAGATTCCCGCCGGTCGTGGCGAGGTTGCGCAACTGCCCGGTCGCACCGGACAGCGTCGCGCGTGCCAGCGCCGGGTACCGGCTGCGGACGACGGGGTCCACGGCCACCTCGGTGTTGCGCTCGTTCGCGCCGATGCGCAGCCCGCCGTCGGCTGTCGGGGTGATGCCGGTCAGCGGCAGACGGCTGATGTCGACCACCAGCTTCGGCGCCACCACACCGAGTTTCATGTGGTCGACGAGATTGGTCCCGCCGCCGAGGAAGACCGCATCGCTGCGCCCGGCGAGAGTCCGTACGGCGTCTTCGGCGCTGTCGGCGAGCTGGTAGGTGAATGGGATCACGGGTTCGCCGCCTGCCGGATCGCGGCGACGATGTTGGGGTACGCCGCACAGCGGCAGAGGTTTCCGCTCATGCGCTCACGGATCTCCTCGTCGGTGAGCTCCGGGTCGGCCTCCAGGTTCTCGGTGACGAAACTGGGTTGGCCGGCCTTCACCTCGTCGAGCACCGCCACCGCCGAGCAGATCTGACCCGGCGTGCAGTACCCGCACTGGAACGCGTCCTGTTCGACGAACGCCTCCTGCATCTCGTGCAGCGCGTCCCCCTCCGGCAGCCCCGCGGCCGTGGTCACCCGCGCGCCATCCTGCGCGACGGCGAACGTCAGGCAGCTGATCGCCCGGCGGCCGTCGAGCAGCACGGTGCACGATCCGCACTGCCCGTGATCACACCCCTTCTTCGGCGATGTGACATGCAAATGTTCACGCAACAGGTCGAGCAGCGTGACACGGTTGTCGATCCGCACGGTGTGCGTTCGGCCGTCGACCTCGATCGTGACGTCTGTGGCCGGGACGGGAGAGGTCATCGACCCGGGGTACCCCTGACCCGGTGCCCGAAACGGGACCGCCGGGCGAGCAGGCCTGGGTGCGTCTTCGCGGGCTGAGCGGCTACCGCGCTACCACTGCGTCCCGAAGCACTGCGGGCTGTAGGGGTGGTCCTGCGCGACGATGACCTGGCCGTCGGCGGTGACCTCGCAGTGCGCGTTCGGCGCCGCGACGCCGCCGCGGGTGGCGCTGCTCACCTGGAGGAACGCCCACTGCGGGTCCTCGAGCGACGTCTCGAACACCCACGGCGCGCCCGGTGCGATGGTGAGCTTGTCGCGCTTGATGTAGGCGTACGCGTCGGCGTTGTAGGCGGCCATGCTGGGCGGTTGGGCGGTCAGGTAGGTCAGCGTGAAGTCGGCGGGCCCGGCCACCGCGAGGGTATAGACAACCTTCTGCCCTGCCGGCTGCGCGACCGACGTCGCCTGGCTCACCGCACATCCCGCGGCCGCCACCACGAGTGCCGCCCCGATCCGCATCGTCGCTGTTCGCATGTCCGTCACATCGACGCAGGCTACCCGACCGTTACAGCCGCGCGCGGTACCCGGTGTCGGACAGGACAACACACGCTGACCAACAGGTTAACCGGTTCGTCACACGGCGACATTCCGAAGAAACACCAGCGCTCTAACGTGCCGATTCGACACCGCCACGGTGCCCCACCTGCGTGTTCCCCGACAGAGAGATTTCGGTGAGACCGCAGTTGACATGACGAAAGGCTGTTCATGCGACTACCTCGACGTGCTGCGTTCACCAGGTCCGCCCTGGCGACGGGAAGCATCGCGCTGGCCACCGCGATGGTGCTGGCGGGCTGCGGCACCCGTGCCGGCGACACCGAGGCGGCCAGCGCCGAATCCTGCGTGGACACCTCGGGTCCCACCATCAAGGTGGGGTCGCTGAACTCGCTGTCGGGCACGATGGCCATCTCCGAGGTCACCGTCCGCGATGCCATCAAGCTCGCGGTCGACGAGATCAACGCCGCAGGCGGTGTGTCCGGCAAGCAGATCCAGCTCATCGGGGAGGACGGCGCGTCCGAACCGACCGTCTTCGCCGAGAAGGCCGAGAAGCTGATCAGCAGTGACTGCGTGGCCGCGGTGTTCGGCGGCTGGACGTCCTCGAGCCGCAAGGCGATGCTCCCGGTCTTCGAGAGCGCCAACTCACTGCTGTACTACCCGGTGCAGTACGAGGGCCTCGAATCGAGCAAGAACATCTTCTACACCGGCGCCACCACCAACCAGCAGATCGTCCCCGCGCTGGACTACCTCAAGCAGCGCGGCGTCAAGTCGCTCTACCTCGTCGGTAGCGACTACGTGTTCCCGCAGACCGCCAACCGGATCATCAAGGCCTACGCCGGCGCCAACGGCATCGAGATCAAGGGCGAGGACTACACCCCGCTCGGCTCGACGGACTTCTCGACGATCGTCAACAAGGTGCGCACCGCCGACGCGGACGCGGTGTTCAACACGCTCAACGGCGATTCCAACGTGGCGTTCTTCCGCGAGTACAAGAACGTCGGGCTGACCCCGCAGGCGATGCCGGTGGTGTCGGTGTCGATCGCCGAGGAGGAGGTCGGCGGCATCGGTGTGCAGAACGTCACCGGGCAGCTCACCGCATGGAACTACTACCAGACCATCGACACGCCGGTGAACAAGGCGTTCGTGGCGGCCTACAAGAAGGCCTACGGCGCGAACAAGCCCACCTCGGATCCGATGGAGGCCGCCTACGTGTCGGTCTACCTGTGGAAGAACACCGTCGAGAAGGCGAAGTCGTTCGACGTCAAGGCCATTCAGGACAGCGCGGGCGGTGTCTCCTTCGACGCACCGGAGGGCAAGGTCACCATCGACGGGGAGAACCACCACATCACCAAGACCGCCCGCATCGGCGAGATCCGGCCCGACGGGCTGATCTACACGATCTGGGAGTCGCCGGGCCCGATCGAGCCGGACCCGTACCTGAAGTCCTATCCGTGGGCCGCCGGCCTGTCCAGCTGATCCTGTGGACGTCCTGATCGGACAGCTGGCAACGGGATTGAGCCTCGGCTCGATCCTGTTGCTGGCCGCACTCGGGCTCTCGCTGACCTTCGGTCAGATGGGGGTCATCAACATGGCCCACGGCGAGTTCATCATGGCGGGCTGCTACACCGCCTACGTGGTGCAGCAGCTCGTCACCAGCGCCGGTGCCTCGCTGCTGATCTCGCTGGCGGTCGGATTCGTGGTGGGCGGCGCGATGGGCGCCCTGCTCGAGGTGACGCTGATCCAGCGGATGTACCACCGGCCACTGGACACCCTGCTGGTCACGTTCGGCGTCGGACTGGTCCTGCAGCAGGTGGCCCGCGACATCTTCGGCGCCCCCGCGGTCAACGTGGTGGCCCCGGCGTGGCTGTCGGGTGGGGTGGAGATCTTCGGCGCCGTGGTGCCGAGAACGCGGATCTTCATCCTGGTGCTCGCGGTCGCCTGTGTGGCCGTGCTCGCCACCCTGCTCAAGGCCAGCCCGATGGGCAGGCGCATCCGCGCGGTGGTGGCCAACCGCGACCTCGCGGAGACGAGCGGGATCTCCTCGCGCAAGACCGACATCACCACCTTCTTCATCGGTTCGGGGCTGGCCTCGGTGGCCGGTGTCGCGCTGACGTTGATCGGCTCCACCAGCCCCACCATCGGGCAGAGCTTCCTGATAGACGCGTTCCTGGTGGTGGTCGTGGGCGGGCTGGGTCAGATCAAGGGCACCGTGATCGCGGCGCTGGCGCTGGGCTTCTTGAACTCGTTCATCGAGTACAACACGACCGCGTCGCTGGCCAAGGTGATCGTCTTCGTGATCATCGTCATCTTCCTGCAGGTCCGCCCGCAGGGCCTGTTCACCGTCCGCACCAGGAGTCTCGTATGAAGACATTCATCGGACGGTGGCAGACGTGGGCGGCCTTCGCAGTCGCGGCGCTCGTGCTGTTCGTCCTGGCGCCCGCCGTGCTCTCGGACTTCCGGCTCGGCCTGCTCGGCAAGTTCCTGTGCTTCGCGATCGTGGCCGTCGGCATCGGATTGGCCTGGGGCCGCGGCGGAATGCTCGTGCTGGGCCAGGGCGTGTTCTTCGGCCTCGGCGGCTACATGATGGGCATGCACCTCAAGATCGCCGATGCGCAGATCCGCGGCGACGATGTGCCGGACTTCATGCAGATCGCCGGCGTGCGCGAATTGCCCTCCTACTGGGCGCCGTTCGCCTCGCCGGCGTTCACTCTGCTGGCGATCGTCGTGGTGCCCGCGGCAATCGCCGCCGCGCTCGGCCTCGGGGTGTTCAAGCGCCGCGTCAAGGGCGCGTACTTCGCGATCCTGTCGCAGGCGCTTGCGGCGGCGCTGGCCATCCTGCTCGTCGGCCAGACGAGTCTCGGTGGCAGCAACGGGCTCAGCGGCTTCCGCACATTCTTCGGGTTCACGCTCAACGACCCGGTGAACCGGCGGATGCTGTTCTTCATCGCTGCGGCCACACTGCTGGTCGTGGTGGCCGTGGTCCGCCAGTTGATGCAGAGCCGCTACGGCGAACTGCTGGTGGCGGTGCGTGACGGTGAGGAGCGGGTGCGCTTCCTGGGCTACGACCCGGCCAACATCAAGGTGGTGGCGTACACCGTGGCGGCGCTGTTCGCGAGCATCGCGGGTGCTCTGTTCACCCCGATAGTCGGTTTCATCGCGCCGTCTCAGGTCGGGATCCTGCCGTCGATCGCGTTCCTGATCGGCGTGGCGATCGGCGGCCGCACCACGCTGCTGGGCCCCGTGCTCGGCGCGATCGGGGTGGCGTGGGCGCAGACGGTGTTCTCCGAACGTTTTCCGTCGGAGTGGATCTACGCCCAGGGCCTGCTGTTCATCGTCGTGGTCGGCTTCTTCCCGGCCGGCTTCGCCGGCCTCAGCGTCCTGGCCCGGCGCTCCCGGCGGCGCAGACCCGAAGCGCCACGAGGGGATCCGGCGCCCGCAGAACAGGTCGACGAGCCCGAATCCGACACCAGAGTGGGAGCCCCGACATGACCACCGCGCAGGCACAGTCGCAGCCGGTGGCGGGCGGAAACGTCGGCATGGGCACCGAGTACCTCGAAGTGCGCGGACTGACAGTCGATTTCGACGGGTTCAAGGCGGTCAGCGACGTCGACCTGACATTGTTCCAGGGCGACCTGCGATTTCTGATCGGGCCCAACGGCGCCGGGAAGACCACGGTGATCGACGCCATCACCGGCCTGGTGGCCGCCTCGGGTTCGGTGAACAAGTCGGGGGTGGAACTGCTCGGCAAGAAGGTGCACCAGATCGCCAGGCGGGGGGTCGGGCGCACCTTCCAGACGGCCAGCGTGTTCGAACAGCTCACGGTGCTGCAGAACCTGGACATCGCGGCGGGCGCGGGCCGCTCACCGTGGACGCTGCTGCGCCGGCGGTCCGGCGTGCTGCCGGCCATCGAGGAGGCCCTGGAGACCATCGGCCTGGCCGACCTGGCGGGCAAGCCGGCCGGGGTGCTGGCACACGGACAGAAGCAGTGGCTGGAGATCGGCATGCTGCTCGTGCAGAACGCCGACGTGCTGCTGCTCGACGAGCCGGTGGCCGGGATGAGCACCGAGGAGCGCGAGGAGACCGGAAACCTGCTGCGCCGCATCGGCGGTGAGCGCACCGTGGTGGTCGTCGAGCACGACATGGACTTCATGCGCGCCTTCGCCACCTCGGTCACGGTGCTGGCGCGTGGCCAGGTGATCGCCGAGGGCTCGGTGGCCGAGGTCCAGGCCAACCCCAAGGTGCAGGAGGTGTACCTCGGCACCGCCGCGGCGGGCGCCGAGGGCATACCGGACGAACTGATCGAGGAAGTTGGCGACTGATGCTCGAACTCATCGACGTCCGCACCGGGTACGGCCGGTCGGAGGTCATCCACGGCGTCAGCCTGGAGGTGCCGTCCGACGGGGTCGCCGCGGTCATGGGCCACAACGGTGCGGGCAAGACGACGCTGCTGCGCGCCGCGGTCGGGCTGCTGAAATGCACTGCGGGCAAGGTGGTGTTCAACGGTGAGGACATCACCAAGCTGCGGCCGAGCGCGCGGGTGGCGCGTGGGCTGGCCTACGTGCCGCAGGGTCAGCAGTCGTTCGGGCAGCTGACGACGGCGGAGAACCTCCAGGTTGTCGCGGACGGACGCAAGAACGGCAGGCAACTGATCGACGAGCAACTCGACCTGTTCCCCGCGCTGAAAGAACTGCTGACCCGGCGGGCGGGTCTGCTGTCCGGTGGGCAGCGTCAGCAGTTGGCGATCGCCCGTGCTCTCATCACGTCACCCACCTGCCTCATCCTCGACGAGCCGACCGAGGGTATCCAGCCGTCGGTGGTGGCCGAGATCGAGGCGGCCATCACCGCGCTGACCGGGCGGGGCGATCTCGGCGTGCTGCTGGTCGAGCAGCACATCGGTTTCGCCCTCGAGTCGTCGCAGCGCTACTACATCGTGGAGGCCGGCCGGGTCACATCGAGCGGCACCGGCGGATCGGCATCGGAGGCCGACGTACGCGCCGCGATGGCCATCTAGCTCGGGTTTACCCGCGAGCGTGCCGGGGACACCTCCGCCATGTGGGGAGTTTGTCGGACGACACGCGCGAAATCCGGGCATCCGCGCACGATCATGCCCGTCGAGCGGGCACACTCTCCGCGTGACCGAACCATCAGTGCTCGCGGATGCCGGCAGATTCGTGGTCGCGGAGGACGGCCCGAAGGTCCTGGTGATCGACCGTGGCCGCACCCCACCCGAGGTGATGGTGCTGCTCCTGACGATCTTCAGCCTGGTCTTCGGCGGTTTCGGCGTCGTCTCGCTGTTCTCGGCCGTCACCGGCACGATCTCGCTTCGGTCGTTGGTGATCGGCGGCGTCTTCTTCGCCATCGGCGTGGCGTCGCTGCTGGCGATGAACTGGATCAACGCATCCATCCAGCGGGCCCGGTCGATGCCGCTGAGCACGATGCGACCGGTGGCCGTGTTCGACCGCAGACACCGGGTGTACCTCGACGCGGACGGCGAAGTCGTCGCACCGCTCGACCAGGTCCGCTTCGAACGCAGGATGCAGATGACGTCGAGCGCGTCCAAGCTCGTGGCGGTCACTCCCGGCGGTGCACGGGATCTGCTGCGCGGCACGCCGTTCAACAGTGTCGGCAAGCTCGACGGGGTGCTGACGGCCCTCGTGCACACCGAGCGGTGAACGCTTGCCGGTCGCGGCTGTCGACGTTCGGGTCACGGCCGCCCGGCTGTGACCTAGCATCACGCTCATGGCCGACGGTTGCGGGTGCTCGGAGCCACTGTCCGCGCTGTCACGCCGCGCCATGATCACGGCGTCGATGTCGGCGGTCATCGGCGCTGCCGCCGTCGGCTCGGCGGGCCTCGGTTCGGCAGCGCCGCCACTGGCTCAGACGCTGCCCGAGAACGCCCTCGTCACACTGGGTGTGCAAGCGGGGCCACCACCCGTTCCGCACAAGACCGGCGTCTCGTCGGCACTGAAGATCGGCTCCGACGTCTACCAGATCGACTGCGGACTGGGCTCACTGAACGCGTTCACCAACGCGGGCTTCCGATTCGACGACCTGCAGAGCATGTTCATCACCCACCTGCACACCGACCACATCGTCGACTACTACAGCTTCTTCCTCTCCGGCGGATACACCGCCGCCAAAGGCAAGGCGGCGGTGCGCGTCTACGGACCCGGGCCGGCGGGCGGCCTGCCGCCCAGCGAGGTCGGTGACCCGCAGCCGGCCACCGTCAACCCCGCCGACCCCACGCCGGGTCTGGCGGCGACGAGCCGGGCGCTCCTGCAGGCCTACGCCTACACCAGCAACATCTTCATCCGCGACATGGGCACCGTCGACATCGAAGACCTGATCGAGGTGCACGAGATCGCGGTGCCACCGGGCTCCAGTCACACCGACAGGTCACCCAGAACGGCGCCCTTCCCCGTCATGTCCGACCACAACGTGACCGTCACCGCGACGCTGGTCTCGCACTACGACGTGTACCCGGCGTTCGGCTTTCGCTTCGACATGACGAAGATGCCTGTCTCCGTGACGTTCTCCGGTGACACCACCAAGTCCGACAACCTGGTGGAACTGGCCCGTGATACCGACATCCTGGTGCACGAGGCACAATTCAGCCTCGACGACGCGTACTACCACGACAGGTTTCCGCCGGATTACCTCGTGCGGTCCCACACCTCCGCCGAGCAGGTCGGTGAGGTCGCAGCCGCGGCGAACGCCCGACACCTCGTCCTGAGCCACTACTCCCCGACCGATCTGCCCGATTCGCAGTGGCTCGCGGCGATCGGCAAGCACTACAAGGGTCCGGTCACCGTCGCCAGGGACGGCCAGGTGTTCGCGCTGTGATCAGCCCAGCCGTGCGGGCAGGCGGGAACCGAACAGCCGCAACGCATTTCCGCAACTGACCTTGCGCCGAGTGGCGTCGTCCATCGGGAACGCGGCGAGGAACTCGGCCCCGGCACGGTTGTCGTCCATCGGGTAGTCGACCGAGAACATCACCCGGTCGGCACCCATCACCTCCAGCGTGCACGCGAACGCCGAAGGGCAGAAGTTGCCGCTGGTCGTCACGAAGACGTTGCGGCGCAGGTACTCCGACGGCAGGTGCTGAAGCCGGCGAGCTGACTCCAAGCCGCCGAGCCCGTAGTAGCGGTCGATGCGGTACGCGGCGAACGGCAGCATCTCCCCGAGGTGGCCGATGACCATCTGCAGCCCTGGGAACCTGTCGAACAGACCCGAATAGATCAGCCGCAGCAGGTGTGTTCCGGTCTCGACGGCGAAGCCCCACGATGCGAGGTGCAGCCCGGCGTCGACGTAGGGAGCGAACCAGGCGTCCATCACCGCCGGGTGCGGCGTGGTGGGGTGCAGGTAGATCGGCACCCCCAGCGCCTCGGCCTCGCCGAAAAGGTCCTCGTAGGCGGGATCGTCGAGATACCGCCCGCGACTGTGCCCGTTGACCAGGGCACCGACGAGACCCAGATCGACCACGGATCGCCGAAGCTCATCGGCCGCGGCGCGGGGATCCTGCGTCGCGAGGGTGGCGAAACCACCGAAGCGATCTGGATTTTCACGCACCGTCTCGGCCAGGTCGTCGTTCGCCAGGCGCGCCAACTCGACGGCGCGCGCGACGTCGTCCTCCTGCTGGACGCCCGGATCGAACAGGGACAGGATCTGGAAGTCGATGCCCGCGGCGTCCATCTGCTCCAGCCGCAGCGGGCCACGGTCGTACAGCCTGTCGTGGGCCACGCTGTCGTGAGTCTGCAGCCAGGTGCCCACCACGTTGCCGGTGCTGGCCGGATCCCACGCGTAGTGCTCCTCGAGCGCGATCAGCGACATGGCACCTCCGGCGGGTCGGTGAACGGACCCTACCGCGACGGCCGGTGCGGGTGGAAGATTCTCGCGAACGGGGCGTCAGCTCAGGTTGTTCGGGCGTACCTTGGCAACGCGACGACCCGGCCAGGACGGAGGCCCGAGAATCTCAGCCGCACGCCCCGAGAGTGACAACGCCCGACGACGCGCCGAACGCCGCGCCGCCTTCCGCAGCGATCTCGACTCCCGGCTGGTGTTGCTCGGCATCCTCGGGATGCACAACTGGATCCACCGCTGGTACGCCCCCGGCGGACGCAACACCCTCGCCCAGATCGGCGACACCTTCGCCGAGCTGGTGCTGTCCGGCGTCCGCACCTGGCGCCGATTTCGCCGGCAGCTCGACCGCTGAAAGGACGCCAGAATGCCCCGCCTGAAACAGGTTCCACGCGCGGAGGTCCGCGACCAGTTCACGCTGAACATGTACGACTTCATGTTCGGCGACCGCGACCCGGTGGCCGAAGCCGGCACCGTCGGCGGCACCACCGGCGACTGGTGGACGGTGTTCGCCCAGTCCCCCGCCGCCCTGCGGCACGCCGTGCGCGGGTTCCGGCTGTACCGCGAAGAGGTCAGCATCCGCGCCGACCACCGCGAGCTCGGTCAGATCCGGGCCGGCTGGGTGGTGGGCAGCCAATTCGTCTTCTCCCAGCACTGCAAGGCCTGCCGGTCGGCGGGGCTGTCCGAGGAGAAGATCGCCGCCATCCCGTCCTGGCAGACCGCCGACTGCTACGACCACACCGAGCGGCTGCTGCTGGCGTACACCGATTGCCTTGCCGGACAGCAGGGCCGGGTCCCCGAGACGCTGTTCACCCAACTGCGCGAGGTGTTCACCGACCAGGAGATCCTCGAGTTCAGCTACACGACGACGATGTACGTCATGCACGCGATCATGTCGCGGGCGCTGCGCCTGGAGTTCGACGACCGCGACGATCCCGTCGTGGAGGTGGGCGGCGAGGACGGTGAGTCACTCGACATCGGTGCCGCCACCTCCGGCGGGCAGTGACGTCCACCGAGTGTGCGGCGTGTCGTTGTCTACCTACCCGCCAAGCGGCGACACGCCGCACGGTCGACGAGTAAGTCAGCCCAGGCGGGTCAGGACGTCGGCGACCACGGCGTCGAGCTGCACGTCGACCTGCGTGCCGGTGGCGAGGTCCTTGACGCCGACGGTGCCCGCATCGATGTCCCGGTCACCGGCGACCAGCGCGAGCACCGCACCCGACCGGTCAGCAGCGCGCAACGCGCCCTTGAGCCCGCGGTCGCCGTAGGCCAGGTCGACGCTCACCCCGGCGCCGCGCAGTTCGGCGGCCAGCACAGCGAGCCGGAGTTTGGCCCGCTCCCCCAGCGGCACCCCGAACACGTCGACCGCCCGTGCCCGTCCGACCTGCCTGCCCTCGGCCTGCAGCGCCAGCAGCGTGCGGTCCACCCCGAGCCCGAAGCCGATCCCGGACACGTCCTGCCCGCCGAGCCGGCGCATCAGGCCGTCGTAGCGCCCGCCGCCGCCGATCCCCGACTGGGCGCCGAGCCCGTCGTGCACGAACTCGAACGTGGTCTTGGTGTAGTAGTCCAGACCGCGCACCATCCGCGGGTTGACCACATACGGCACGCCGAGTGCCTGCAGGTGCGTCTGCACGGTCTCGAAGTGCTGCTTGGCGCTCTCGGAGAGGTGGTCGAGCATCACCGGCGCGTCGGCCGTCATCTCCCGGACGTGCGGCCGCTTGTCGTCGAGCACCCGCAGCGGGTTGATCTCGGCGCGGCGCCTGGTCTCCTCGTCGAGGTCGAGCTCGAACAGGAACTCCTGCAGCAGCTGCCGGTACTGCGGACGGCAGGTGTCGTCGCCCAGTGAGGTGAGCTCGAGCCGGAAGCCGTCGAGGCCCAGCGACCGGAAGCCGGTGTCGGCGATCGCGATCACCTCGGCGTCCAGCGCGGGGTCGTCGACGCCGATGGCCTCCACGCCGACCTGCTGCAGCTGCCGGTACCGGCCGGCCTGCGGGCGCTCGTACCGGAAGAACGGCCCCGAGTAACACAGCTTCACCGGCAGCGCGCCGCGGTCGAGCCGGTGCTGGATGACCGCGCGGATGACGCCGGCGGTGCCTTCGGGCCGCAGCGTCACCGACCGGTCGCCGCGGTCGGCGAAGGTGTACATCTCCTTGGACACCACGTCGGTCGACTCCCCCACGCCGCGGGCGAACAGCGCGGTGTCCTCGAAGATCGGCAGCTCCACGTCGCCGTATCCGGCGCGCCGCGCCGTCGCGAGCAGGCCGTCGCGCACGGCGACGAACCCCGCCGACTCGGGCGGCAGGTAGTCCGGGACGCCCTTGGGCGCCTGGAAAGCAGACGGATCCGTCACGTTGTCAGCCTCTGAGGAACGGGTTGGTGCGGCGCTCGTCGCCGATCGTGGACTTCTCGCCGTGGCCCGGCAGTACCACGGTGGCGTCGTCGAGCACCAACAGTTTGGTCAGGATCGAGCCCAGCAGGTCGCGGCCACTGCCGCCGGGCAGGTCGGTGCGGCCCACCGACCGGCGGAACAGCGTGTCGCCGGTGAGCGCCACCTCGGTGGCGTCGCCCTCGAGCCGGAACACCACCGAACCCCGCGTGTGGCCCGGGGTGTGGTCGACGGTCACCACCATGTCGCCGAGGTCGAGCTTCTCGCCGTCGGCGTCGAGTTCGATCACCTGCCGCGGTTCGCGGAACACGGCGCCGAACGCCATCCGGCCCAGACCGCCGAGGAAGCCGGAGGTGAAGTCCTTCACCGGGTCGGTCAGCATGTACCGGTCCTCGGGATGGATGAACGCCGGGCAGCCGTACATGTCGGCGACCTTCTGCGCCGACCAGATGTGGTCGATGTGGCCGTGGGTCAGCAGCACCGCCGCCGGGGTGAGGCGGTGTTCGTCGAGGATGCGGCGCAACGGGCCGAACGCCCGCTGGCCCGGGTCGACGATCACCGCGTCCGATCCCGGCCGCGGGGCCAGCACGTAGCAGTTGCACTGCAACATGCCCGCGGGGAAACCGGTGATCAACACGACCACGAGTTTCCCATGCCCGATCGCGCACGCCGATCCCGTGGGTCGTTCACCGCGCACTCAGCTCGCTTTGGCACACTCGGTGCCGACCGGACGCGACAGCGGGCGGATGCGAGAAGGGACTACCGGCGGTGCCCACCAACGAACAACGACGTGCAGCGGCCAAGCGCAAGCTCGAGCGACAGCTGGAGCGGCGGGCACAACAGGAGCGCAGGCGCCGTCAGCTCATGATCATCGGAGCGGTGGTCGGCGTCCTGGTCGTCGTCGGCGCCGCGGTCTTCGGCTTCCTCTTCCTGAAGGACGACTCGGACGCAGACACCGCCTCGGCCGCCCCGAGCAGCTCCACCACCTCGGCCGCACCGGCGCCGTCGGCAGAGGGCCTGCCCCAGCTGCCGCCGTTCGCCGCACCCGCCGGGCTGGGCTCGAACTGCGAGTACCCGGTCACCCAGGAGCCGGCGAGCAAGAAGGTCAACCCGCCGCGCGCAGGTGAGGTGCCCACCGACCCGGCGGAGGTCAGCGTCAGCATGACCACCAATCAGGGCAACCTCGGCCTGGTGCTCGACAACGCCAAGGCGCCGTGCACCGTCAACAGCTTCGCCAGTCTTGCGCAGCAGGGCTACTTCAACAACACGGTGTGCCACCGGCTGACCGCCAGCGAAGGCCTCAAGGTGCTGCAGTGCGGCGATCCGACCGGCAAGGGCACCGGCGGACCGGGCTACGGCTTCGACAACGAGTACCCGACCAACCAGTTCCAGCCCGACGACCCGGCGCTGCAGAGTCCGGTGGTCTACCCGCGCGGCACCCTGGCGATGGCCAACACGGGCGCGCCGGGTTCCAACGGCAGCCAGTTCTTCCTGGTCTACGGCGACTCCCAGTTGCCGCCGAACTACACGGTGTTCGGCAAGATCGACGAGACCGGTCTGGCCACCCTCGACAAGATCGCCGGCGCGGGCGTCGTTCCCGGAGAACGCGGAGCCGACGACGGCGCGCCGACCAACGAGGTGAAGGTCACCTCGGTACTGCTCGACTGAGTCCGGCACACGCCACGTGACCGCGCCGCCGCCCTACGGCGGGTATCCGCCCTACCCCGCACCGCCGCCCCGCTCCACCAACGGGATGGCGATCGCCGCGCTGGTGTGTGCGTTCCTGTTCGCGCCGCTCGGCATCATCTTCGGCCACATATCGCTGGCGCAGATCAAGCGCACCGGGGAGGACGGCCGCGGCCTGGCACTCACCGGCCTGATCGTCGGCTACGTCGCGACCGCGCTGAGCATCGTCTTCCTCGTGCTCATGGTGCTGTTCCTCGTCGCGCTGTCCCAGGGGATCGATAACCGGCCGAGCGGCCCGGTCTACACCGCCGCTCCACCGCCACCCGCGCAGGAACTGCCTGCGTTCGACCCGCCACAGCCGCTGGGCACCAACTGCCAGTACCCCGCGACGCCGGCTCCGGCGAGCAAGAAGGCCGCCGCGCCGCGGAGCGGCCGGGTGCCCACCGATCCGGCGACGGTCGGCGCAGGCATCGAGACCAGCCGCGGCAACATCGGTCTGACGCTGCACAACGCCGAGGCGCCGTGCACCGTGAACAACTTCGCCAGCCTGGCCCAGCAGGGCTTCTTCGACGGCACCACGTGTCACCGGCTGACGAACTCGCCGGTGCTGAAGGTCCTGCAGTGCGGCGACCCGTCGGGCACCGGCGAGGGCGGGCCGGGCTACCGCTTCCCGAACGAGTACCCCACCAACCAGTACCGGCTGTCCGATCCGGCGCTGAAGCAGGCGGTGGTCTATCCGCGCGGGACGGTGGCGATGGCGAACTCCGGTGTCGGCACGAACGGCAGCCAGTTCTTCCTGATCTACGACGACTCCCGGCTGCCGCCGACCTACACGGTGTTCGGCACCGTCGACGCGACCGGTCTGGCGACGCTCGACGAGATCGCGGCCGACGGTGTGGCCGACGGCGCCGACGACGGCCCACCGGCACAGGACGTCACGATCACTCAGGCGCGACTGGACTGACACCCGCCGGGTGGCCGGATCAGCGCCGCCCAACCCCCGCCGGCCGGGGTGTAATGGTGTGACCCGGTTCGCGGGCGATGAGGGGGACGATCCGATGAGCATGGCGCCACCACCGGGCAGCCCGTGGCCGCCGCCCGGCGCCGGTCACGGTCCGTGGCAGCCGATGTCGCCGGCCGCCCCGAACCGTGGATTGCGTTGGCTCGTGATCGCCGTGCTCGCCGTCGTCGTCTGCGGGTACGCGTTCGCGCTCGTGCTGACCCGGGACAGGTGGGCGCCGGGCGCCGCCTCCGGGGAGCGCACCGAGCTGACGCTGCGGCCCGTCCCGGGCTCGTCGGCGTCCGGGGACTCGCTCGAACGCGCCCG
>NZ_JAUMSQ010000529.1:0-1471 GCF_030519285.1 Mycolicibacterium arseniciresistens | reverse complement strand
GGTGACACCGGGGCGATCAGCACGGCCACCGCCAGCGCCAGTGCGGCGGCCGTCACGATCGCCCCCGATCGTCGATCAGCTGGCGCAACCGCTCAGCGCCGCAACCGAATCCGGAGTCGGCCCGCCACGCCGTCGCCGCCCGGACCCGGCCGTCGTCCGCGGACCGCAGGACGGCGATCTCGGTCAGCCGGCGGGTGCCGGAGCGGTCACGTCCGACGTGCAACAACACCTGCACGGCCGCCGCCAGTTGACTGTGCAGCGCGGCCCGGTCGAGCCCGCCGAGTGCGCCGAGCGCCTCAAGCCGGGCCGGGACCTCGGCCGGGTTGTTCGCGTGCACGGTGCCTGCGCCGCCGTCGTGGCCGGTGTTCAGCGCCGCGAGCAGGTCGACGACCTCGGCCCCGCGCACCTCACCGACCACGATCCGGTCCGGCCGCATCCGCAGCGCCTGCCGGACCAGGTCGCGCAGCGTGACCTCGCCGATGCCCTCCACGTTCGCGCACCGGGCCACCAGGTTCACCAGATGCGGGTGGCGCGGGGCGAGTTCGGCGGCGTCCTCGACACAGACGATCCGCTCGCCCGCGGCGACCGCGCCGAGCATCGCCGCCAGCAGCGTGGTCTTCCCGGCACCGGTGCCGCCGGAGACCAGGAACGCCAACCGGGCGTCGATGATGTCGCGCAGCAGTGCGGCGGCAGGCGCTGCGATGGTGCCGGTAGCCGTCAACGTCGCGAGATCCTGTGTCGCCGGGCGCAACACCCGCAGGGAAAGGCAGGTGCCTCCGGCGGCGATCGGAGGCAGCACGGCATGCAACCGGACGGTGAACCGGCCTGCGCCCAGCCCGGACAGCTGACCGTCGACCCACGGCTGCGCCTCGTCGAGCCGTCGGCCCGCGGACAGTGCCAGCCGCTGCGCGAGCCGGCGCACCGCCGCGTCGTCGGGGAAGCGGACGGCACTGCGCCGCAACCCTTCCCCGTCGTCGACCCACACCGCGTCGGGTGCGGTGACGAGCACGTCGGTGGTGCCCTCGGCGGACAGCAGCGGCTCCAGGATGCCCGCACCGGTCAGCTCCGTCTGCAGCAGCCGCAGATTGCGCAGCACCTCAGTGTCGCCGAGCACGCCGCCGGATTCCGCCCGGATGGCGGCGGCCACCACGTTCGGGTGCAGCGGGGCCGATTCCGTCGCGAGCCGCTCGCGGACCCGGTCGAGCAGCGAGGCCGTCATGCCGCCTCCATCGACGGATGGTGTTGCAGCACAGCGAGGACCCTGCCCGCGGCGACCGCCAGCGGTGACCGCCGGGACAGTCGCATGCCACCCTGTTCGAGGCGCTCGGCGGCGCCGGGCTGCGGTCGCATCGCCGCGAGCAGTGGCAGTCCGGCTGCCCGCGCAACCTCCCGCGCCGACAGCCCGCCGGGGGACGGACCGCGCACCACCGCGCCGACGTTCGGGTTCATACCTGTCAGCCAGGGCACGACG
>NZ_JAUMSQ010000528.1:0-1503 GCF_030519285.1 Mycolicibacterium arseniciresistens | reverse complement strand
AGCTAGACATCCCAGGTCTGTAACTTGTCAAGCAGCTGCTGGCATGCGATGTGCCCAGGCTTTGTGTTCGTCGTAGAGCGTGTGGTGGCGGAGGCAGCCGTGGAGGATGCCGACGAAGCGGTTGCCGAGGGCGCGTAGAGCTTGGTGATGGGTGTCGCCGTTGGCGCGGTGCTGGTCGTAGAAGGCGCGGGCCCCGGGGCTTCCAGTCAAGGCGCAGAACGCCCATTGGTCGAGCGCGTCATAGAGGCGTTTGTTGCGGACGTGGCGGGCCAGCACGGCACGTTTTCGGCCCGAGGCGATGGTCAATGGTGAGGTTCCGGCGTAGTTTTTGCGACACTTGGCAGTGCTGTAGCGGTTCGGGTCGTCCCCGAACTCACCGAGCACCCGGGCGCCGAGGATGACACCAAGTCCTGGCAGGGAGCGGTAGATGTCGGCGTCCGGGTGCTTGTCAAAATGGCCGGCCAAGATTGCCTCGAGGTCGGCTATCTGGGTGTTCAGTGCTGCGATGACATGGACCGCTGCGGTCGTGGTGGATCCGAAGGCGGCAGCCACTGCAGGGGGTGCGGTGAGATGCGCGCGGCGCAGGATCGCTTGGATCTCGGTGGCGCGTATCTCGATATTGCGTTGTCGGCCGGCAGTTTTGAGCGCCGAGCCGATCTTGGCCAGGCTCAATCGGGCGCCTTGTTCGGGAGTGGGAGCTCGACCCAACACCGCCAGCGCGTCATTGGAGGTGAGCGATTCGAACGCTTCCAGGGCGGCGGGGTAGTACTCCCGCAGTCCGCTGCGCAGCATGTTGGCGTGCCGGGTCCGTGCCCAGATCAGGCTCTGATGGGTCCGCGCTAGCACCTTGATGGCTTCGGCGTCGGGGGTGTCCCCGGCGATCTGACGGTGGTTGTGCCGGTCGGTGCGCACAAGATCAGCGAGCAGTTTCGCGTCCCCGGCATCGGATTTCGCACCCGAGACGCTATGCCGGTCGCGGTACCGGGCCGCGGCCATCGGGTTGATCGCCCACACCTGATAGCCCGATGCCGTCAACGCCGAGACCCACAGGCCGCGATCGGTTTCGATGCCGATCATCACGTGCTCGGGTTCCTCGACGTGTCGGGCGATCAGTTCATGGAGGTCTCGAATGCCGGACAAGCCTTCGGGTAATCGCCGGGTTGCCAATCGTTGGCCGGTCTCGTCCATCAGATGCACGTCGTGATGGTCTTCGGCCCAGTCGTCGCCCACGAAGATCATCAATGCCACCTCCTGCTGTCGTCGTTGACCCACATCGAGCCCGAGGACACCAGGCGGCGGACTAATGGATCAGTGCTCGCACTGGCACGACATCCCATCAGCGCTTCAAGCGACCTCACCGAACCGGCCGGGGCACGATCTAGCTCTAGGAATCAGTCGCTCATTCCAGTCGCTCGTAGTGCTCACCGACCAGCGGCTCGATGATCAGCGTCCCGCGGTCGCAGGCTCCACACCGGCAACGCCACGCTGATCGACTCCCATTAG
>NZ_JAUMSQ010000527.1:0-1512 GCF_030519285.1 Mycolicibacterium arseniciresistens | reverse complement strand
CTAGACGGTATGGAGGCGACTTGAGGCCGAAGGCCTCGGGCTGCAAACGGACGTGGGTTGCCGATGGCGGGTGAACACTCGCTTCGGTAGAGCCACAGTTGCAGATCAGGAGGCCTCCGGTGAGTTTCAACGGTACGAGTGTCGGGTTGGATGTGCATGCGCTTTCCGTGGTTGCGCATGCGGTGGACGAAGAAACGGGTCGGGTCGAGCGGACTCGGTTGTGTCTGGACCACGGCGAGATTCTGGACTGGTTATGCCGGCTTCGTGCTCCGGTGCGGGTGGCTTATGAGGCTGGGCCCACTGGGTTCGGTCTTGCGCGGGCGTTGACTGCTGCCCGGATCGAGTGTGTCGTTGCTGCGCCGTCGAAGTTGATCCGTCCGGGTGGTGATCGGGTCAAAACCGATGCACGGGATGCCGCGCATCTGACCCGGCTTCTGCGGTTGGGTGAGATCACCGCGGTCACCGTGCCGCAGGCCGACGTGGAGGCAGTGCGTGATCTAGTACGGGCGCGTGAGGATGCCCGGGCGGACTTGATGCGGGTCCGGCATCGATTGTCCAAACTGCTGCTGCGTCAGGGCCGGATTTATGGCGGTGGGCCTGCCTGGAACGGGGTGCACGAAATCTGGCTACGTCGGCAACGCTTCGATGACGCCCACACCACCGCGGCTTTCGACCACCACTTCGGCGCCGTCCTGACGGCCACTGCGGCCAGAGATCGTCTCGATGAACAGATCGTCGCGGTCGCGGCCTCACCGCGGTGGGCTGATGCGGTCAACCGGCTGGGATGTCTGCGTGGAATCTCGGCGTTGACCGGCTTGGCGCTCAACGTGGAGATCGGCGACTGGACCCGGTTCACCGGTGCCTCGATCGGCGCCTATGTCGGCTTGGTACCCACCGAGTACTCCTCCGGGACTTCCCGGGTCCAAGGGTCGATCACCAAGGCCGGCAATGCTCATGTGCGGCGGTTATTGATCGAGGCGGCCTGGCATCACCGCGCGGCCTACCGCAACCCGGGCCCGACGATGCGGGCCCGCTGGGCCAAAGTCGATCCCGCACTCAAGGCGCGCGGTCATGCCGGTAACCGGCGCCTGCATCAGCAGTGGTGTCGATTTAACGAACGCAAGAAGCCCCATGTTGTGGCCAACGTCGCGGTCGCCCGAGAATTGGCCGGCTGGTGCTGGTCGCTGGCGACGCTGACCTGAGCGCCAACCAGACTTGATCGGAGTCAGCCGGTCGACGGCGAGGAAGCGAACGGACCTGCGTCAGGACTATGAGCAGCAACAGCATTCGTCGAATACTGGTGCGACGCCCGCAGCTAGGGAGCAGCCACCATTCGCGCCGAACCATCGTCTTGCGGTATCCAACCCGCGCATATCAGTCTGACACCACCGTCGTTGACCAACGACCGCCACGACACTGACTGACACCGATCAAACGGAAGCCGCCCCGAACACCAAACCGGGGCGGCTTCCACCTGCCTATTGACAAAACCCGACTACATATCAGTCCTGG
>NZ_JAUMSQ010000526.1:0-830 GCF_030519285.1 Mycolicibacterium arseniciresistens | reverse complement strand
CGAGCGCCTCGAGCACGATCGCGCGCGCCCCGGCGTCCGCGCACGCCACCATCGCGATGCCGTCGCTGCCCGGGTAGACCGCGACGATGTCGACCCGCGGGGCCGCGCCAGCCGTCATCGGGCCCAGGTACGGCCTGGTCTTGTCGGCGGTGCGGACGAACGCGCCGTCGTCCACCGCGCCCACCGCCCGCCCCGCGAAGCCCCGCAGGTCACCGGTCGCCACCTTCTGCAGGCCGATCGGCTGCCACACCGTGCCCGCGAAGCTCAGGACCACGCCGGCGTCGCGGGCATCCGGGTGCGCCGCAACGGCCAGCGCGTCGCGGAGGTTGCCCGGGCCGTCGGCGCCGGGAGCGTCGGCACTGCGCTGCGCACCGGTCAGCACGACGGGAACCGTTCCGTCATAGGTGATCTCGAGCCACAGCGCCGTCTCCTCCATGGTGTCGGTGCCGTGGGTGACGACGACGCCGGAGGCGCCCGCGTCGACCGCGTCGCCGACGGCCCTCCGGATGGTGTCCCAGTCGGGCGGGGTCATCTCGGAGCTGTCCAGCGAGAGCGCGTCGACCCAGCGCACGCCGTCGACGGCCGCGGCCCCCAGACCGGTCAGCAGGTCGGCGCCGCCGCGGGTCGGCCGCCGGACACCGGCGTCGTCGACGCTGGTCGCGATGGTTCCACCGGTGGTGATGACGACGAGGCTCACATGCGGAATTCTTCCCCATCGGCCGGTTTGGGATGATGGTCCGGTGACTGACGAAACACCGGGCCCCTTCGAACGGGCGACCGGGGCCGCAACCGGCGGCGCCGCGGCGCCTGACGAGGCGCCGCCGAGGCGT
>NZ_JAUMSQ010000525.1:0-714 GCF_030519285.1 Mycolicibacterium arseniciresistens | reverse complement strand
CCGGGCCCCTTCGAACGGGCGACCGGGGCCGCAACCGGCGGCGCCGCGGCGCCTGACGAGGCGCCGCCGAGGCGTCGGGTGCGGCTGCTGGTGAGCGTGGCCGCGGTGGTGCTGATCTGCGACATCGTCACCAAGGTGCTCGCCGTCAAGCTGCTGACACCGGGGCAGCCGGTGTCGATCATCGGTGACACCGTGACGTGGACCCTGGTGCGCAACTCCGGCGCGGCGTTCTCGATGGCCACCGGCTACACCTGGGTGCTCACCCTGGTCGCGACCGGCGTGGTGATCGGCATCATCTGGATGGGCAGGCGGCTGGTGTCGCCCTGGTGGGCACTGGGCCTCGGTATGATCCTGGGCGGCGCGACCGGCAACCTCGTCGACCGCTTCTTCCGCTCGCCCGGCCCGCTGCGCGGCCACGTGGTGGATTTCTTCTCGGTGGGCTGGTTCCCCGTCTTCAACGTCGCCGACCCGTCGGTGGTGAGCGGCGCGATCCTGCTGGTGGCACTGTCGCTGTTCGGCTTCGACTTCGACAGCCCGACGCGCCGCAGACCCGAGTCGGCGGCCGGGACGCCGGCCGACCGTCCCTCCGACAGCGCGTAGTGGCCACCAGGTCGATGCCGGTCCCCGAGGGGCTGAGCGGCATGCGGGTCGACGCCGGTCTGTCGCGGCTGCTGGGGCTGTCACGGACCGCCGCCGCGGCGCTCGCCGAGGACG
>NZ_JAUMSQ010000524.1:0-1319 GCF_030519285.1 Mycolicibacterium arseniciresistens | reverse complement strand
CCGAAAGCGATTCAGCTGCGCCCGCACCACGGCGTCATGCGCATCGAGCAAGGCATGCCAGTCCCGGTCGCCCATCGCCGCCGCGCGTCGCGTCGAGCCCACTATGTCGGTGAACAGCACCGTGGCCAGCACACGGTCATCGGCCACGTCCGCCTGGTGACCGGTGAGGAACTCCGCGACCGCCTGGAAGGACGTGCGCCAGGGCACGACCCAGTGGTGCATGTTTCGGCCTAGCAGCTCGACGTATTGCGCACCCGGTATGTGATCCGCTATGTACCTGCCTGATGCCGCCGGGAGCAGCGGGTTGTCCGCGTGCTGGACGACCAGGGTGGGCACGTGGATTGTCGGAAGGACCGCCCGCACGTCCAATTCGATCACCAATGGAAGCATCTGGGCGACGGTCCCCGGGCTGGCCGCGAGGCGTTCTGCTCGCGCCCACGCTGCCCGGATCTCTTCGTTCCACGGCATGTCCGGGTTCATCGCGTGTTGAAACTCCCCCGTCCCCCACATGGCGCTCATGAGGGCAACGACTTCCTCGGGTGTGGCTACCTCTTTGCGTTCGGCAAGCGGATCGGCGTAGCCCTCGAGCACAACCAGCGCCGTTGTGCGCGAAGGATGTGTTGCCGCGTACAGCGCGCCAGTCGCGAACGAGCCGTCGATCACGACGAGAATCGCTTCGCGACTACCCATATCGTCGAGCACCGCGGTGATGCTGTCGGCCCACTGCTCCAATGTTGGCAGTGCGCCCGCAGTGACCGGATCGGACACTCCCGTGCCCGGCTGGTCGAAGAAGATCAGCCGACCGAGCGATGTCATCGCCTCGACCCATCCTCGAGTGGATGGTAGCTCTGGAAGAGCCTCGCAGCAGGTGAACCAGTTCGGGACGAACACGATGTCGCGAGGACCTTCGGCCGATGCGCGATAGGCGACACGCAAGTGCCCGTTCATCGCGTACCGCGTCTCCGAGAACATTGCGGCAGTTTAAGCCGACGAGCGGGTCGCGCGGTCCGCATCGGCAGCGTTTACGCTGCTCACGAGCGTTCTTTGAAACGGTCCTTGGCAATTCGATCCACCATCTCTTGAAGACCTACTGGAGTGGGTCCGACGGCTGGCGGGACCGGCAACTGCCCGACGGCACGGCGGTGTGGACGAGTCCCGACGGGCTGACGCACACCACCGAACCCGGTAGCCGGCTGCAGTTCCCGGCGCTCTGCCGGCCCACCGCTGCGGTGACCGTCCGCGGGGAGACGGTGGTCGCGACGGGTGTGATGATGCCGCGGCGGTCCCGAACCCGAGCCCAGGACCGGGCGGCCCGCATC
>NZ_JAUMSQ010000523.1:0-232 GCF_030519285.1 Mycolicibacterium arseniciresistens | reverse complement strand
TGCCGGCCCACCGCTGCGGTGACCGTCCGCGGGGAGACGGTGGTCGCGACGGGTGTGATGATGCCGCGGCGGTCCCGAACCCGAGCCCAGGACCGGGCGGCCCGCATCGACGCCGAGCGCCGCCTCAACGAGGACTACGTCGCGGAACGCGACAGACCGCCGCCGTTTTAGACGGGCGCTACGACGCGACGGCGAACAGCTGCCACGGCCCCGGCACGCCCTTCAGTTCGTG
>NZ_JAUMSQ010000522.1:0-1576 GCF_030519285.1 Mycolicibacterium arseniciresistens | reverse complement strand
CGTTGGGTCTGCAGGCGAAGCGGCGGCGCTCGGCCCCGGCGGCGGCCGCCGCGGCGCGAGATCCGAGGGCGGTGTCTGTCATGACTCCATCGTCGGTTCGCGGGGTGTGTTCGATGTGGGCACAACCTGTGTGACTGCTATGAGTCGGGGTGCGCGGCGCACTACGGCTCGCGAGCAGACAGAAAATCGCACGCGCCGGGGTCGATTCGTGCGAATCTGCGTCTGCTCGCGGGAGGAGTCGCGGGTCACCACGCGCCGGTCACCCGGACTAGGTCTGCGCGGAGCCGGGCAGCCGGACCACGAACCGGGTGCGGCCCGGTTCGCTGTCGAGTGCGATGGTGCCGCCGTGCGCGCGGACCACGGCGGCGACGATCGCCAGACCCAGGCCGGTGCTGCCCCCGCGGCGCGAGCGGGACGAGTCGCCGCGCGCGAACCGCTCGAACACCTCGGGCTGCAGCCACTGCGGGATGCCGGGACCGTCGTCGAGCACGGTGAGCACCGCGTCGCCCGCCTCGACGGCCAGCGAGGCGGTCACCGACGTGCCCGGGGGCGTGTGGGTCCGGGCGTTCGCCAACAGATTCACCAGCACCTGCTGCAGGCGTGCCTCGTCGCCGGTGACCAGCACCGGCTCGTCGGGCAGGTCGAGCGACCACCGGTGCTCGGGGCCTGCGACGTGGGCGTCGCTGACGGCGTCGACGGTCAAGCGCGACAGGTCCACCGGCTCACGCTCCAGCGGGCGGCCGTCGTCGAGGCGCGCCAGCAGCAGCATGTCCTCGACGAGGCGGGTCATCCGCTGCGTCTCGGACTCGACCCGGTTCATCGCGTGCGCGACGTCGTCGGGCAGTTCGCCGGACTTACGTTGTGCCAGTTCGGTGTAGCCGCGGATCGCAGCCAACGGGGTGCGCAGTTCGTGGCTCGCGTCGGCGACGAACTGCCGCACCCGGGTCTCGCTGGCGTGCCGCGCCGACAGCGCATCGAAGATCCGCTCGAGCATCCGGTTCAGCGAGGTGCCGAGCTGGCCGACCTCGGTGTGGGCGCCGGCGGGGTCGACCTCGACGATCGGGGTGGGCAGCCGCACCTCGCCGCGGTCGAGTTCCAGGTCGGCCACCTCGCGGGCGGCGGTCGACACCCTCGACAGCGGTGCGAGCTGGCGGCGGATGACGACGATGCCCACCGCCGCGCCCGCCCCGAGCGCCACCGCGCCGACGACGCCGAAGATCAGCAGCACCGACAGCACGGTGTCGTCGACCGCCGATGTCGGCAATCCGGCGACGATGACCTCCCGGGGACCGTGGGCGTGGCTCGCGATGACGCGGTAGCTGCCGAGCCCGTCGAGCTCGACGGTGGTCGGCGTCCGATTCGCCGGCACGTCGGCGAGCTGTGCGGCCGCGGCGGCACTGATCGGTGCCGGGGTGCCGTCGGCGGTGATCACCCCGGCGTCGAGCCGGTTGCGGCCGATCACGGCGCCGACCGTCCCGGCAGCCTGCCCGGGTGCGTTCAGGAAGGCGGGGCCGGGGCCGGAGTCGTCGCGGATCATGATGCGCCGCGGGAACGGCGGCGGCGGCGGGAATCCCGG
>NZ_JAUMSQ010000521.1:0-1631 GCF_030519285.1 Mycolicibacterium arseniciresistens | reverse complement strand
GGTCTTGCTTCTTTCTTGGTGTTTCTCGTTGTCTTCTGACTGCTTGAACCCGCAGGTCAGCGGTTTAATTCCGCTGGCAGTAATTGGTTGACCGGTGGCAGGAAGTGATCGCTCGGGACTTCGTTTCCGGTACCGCTGGGATCAATTCGGCAAGACGCGACGCACGAATACTCGTTCCGCATTCACCACCAAGCCCGTCGGCGGGGGAACCGGGTCTGGGCTTGAGGACCGTTCAGTCAAGAATCCGTTCGGGCCTAACGCCGACTTCGCGGGGTGGTCGATGTTGCCCCGCAGCGCCCCGCGAGCGTTCCATCCGTCCAAATTGTTCTTGACGTCCGGTAGCCGCCCGCGCGTAGCGGACCTCCGCTCGACTCTGTTGGACGGAAGCTTCGCTCCGAGGCCGCTTTGCGCTGATCACCCGCCACACGACAAAGGCCACGAACCCGGAGGTTCGTGACCTTTGTCGATTGTGGGCGAAGGGGGACTTGAACCCCCACGTCCCGAAGGACACTGGCACCTGAAGCCAGCGCGTCTGCCATTCCGCCACTCGCCCTGAAGACCGAGGGAGCCTATCACCCGACCGCCTCGGCCCCCAAACCGTACAGATCGGGCCCAACAGGGCCCCCAGCAACCCCCGCAGCTCCCAAGATCGCGCGCCTGACCTGCACCGACACGATTCTCAGAGTTCTGTTGGTCCCGCAGTTCAGTACTGGGCCGATACCATGCACTGCAGGAAAGTGCCCGGGCGACACGCGGTGGGAGGCCGAGGCGCGCGGGGCCGAGCGACGACACGAGTGAGGCGGGCGGTGACATGGGACTGGTCGACCGCATCGAACGCAAGCTCGAGTCCACCGTCGGCGACGCGTTCGCCCGTGTCTTCGGCGGATCGATCGTCCCGCAGGAGGTTGAAGCACTCCTGCGCAGGGAAGCCGAGGCCGGCACCCGCGAGGTCGGCCGCGGTCGCATTTTGGCCCCGAACGAGTACGTAATTACCCTCAGTGTTTCCGACCACCAGAAGGTGAGCGCCGACCCGGACCTGACCTCGACCACATTCGCCAGACATCTGGAGGGATACATCCATGATCAGGGGTGGCAAACGTATGGTGATGTGGTCGTCAGGTTCGAGCAGTCCCCGAATCTGCACACCGGCCAATTCCGCGCGCGGTGCGCGGTCAACCCCGACTCGACCACCGGCGAACCCGCCCCAGCAGACCGAGAGCATGCGTCCGACGCAGGATCAGGAGTACCACCGATGACCGACAATCCGACGTACCGCGGCGGCGGCCAGGGACAGGGGCGGCCCGGCGACGAGTACTACGACGAGCGGTACGGACGCCAGGGCGACGATCCGCGCGCGGCCTACCCGCCCGAGCAGGGCGGCTACCCGGCGCAGCAGGGTGGCGAGCCCAACTACCCGCCCCGCGGCGGCTACCCCGAGCAGGGTGGCTACCCCGACGGCGGCGGCTACCCCGAGGGCGGTGGCGGCTACCCGGACCAGGGTGGCTACCCGCCGCCGTCCTATGAGCAGCGCGGCCCGGCAGGTCCCGGCGGCTACGGCCCGCCGCCCGGCCCGCCGCCCGCAGGCGGCTACGACCAGGGCTACCGTCCGGGTCCTGCCGGCCCCGGCCCCG
>NZ_JAUMSQ010000520.1:0-1631 GCF_030519285.1 Mycolicibacterium arseniciresistens | reverse complement strand
CCGACCGCGAATGCGGCGGTCCGGGCGCCCTCGACCAGATCGGCCAGCAGGCCGTCACGCGCCGCCCCCGCCGACGCGGCGACCAGCGCGGGAACGGCGAGGTACACCGTCCCGAACAGTGGCCCGCACGCCAGCGCGGCGCCGAACTCCTCGACCGCCACCGCCTGGTCCACCAGGTTGCCGCCCGCGCCGCCGTCGGACTCTGGCACCGACAGTCCCAGCACGCCGAGTTCGGCGCCCAGCCGTGACCACAGCTTCGGGTCGAACGGCGGGTCGGACTCCATCTGGGCCCGCACCGCCTGCTCGTCGAAGTGCTCGGCGCAGAACTTCCGTACCGCGGCGCGCAACTGCTGCTGTTCGTCGGTGAACCTGAACTCCTCAGCCACGCGGGATCTCCTTCCACGGCATGCCGGCATCGGCACGCAGATCGCCGGGCAGGCCGAGCACCCGCTCACCCAGGATGTTGCGCATCACCTCGGACGTGCCGCCCTCGATGGTGTTGGCCCGGCTGCGCAGGAACCGCTGCTGGAGCGGGCCCCGCCAGTCGGTCTCCTCGGCGGCCCGGCCGCCGTCCCGCATCCCGTAGCCGTGGTAGAGCAGTCCCTCCGGCCCCAGGAAATCCATGCACCACTGGTAGATGTGCTGATTGAGTTCGGCGCCGACGAGCTTGCCGATCGAGGCCTCGGGGCCGGGGCCGCCGACGGTCGCCGAGGCGCGCGAGCGCTCCGACGTCAGCCGCTGTGCCTCGGAGCGCAACCACAGCTGGGTCAGCCGGTCCCGCAGCACCGGCGTCTGCCGCTCGGGCCGCGACGCCCACAGCGCGACCGCGTCGGCGATGGTGCCCGCCCCGCGGCGGCTGCCGCTGCCACCGAGCGCGCTGCGCTCGTTCATCAGCGTGGTCATCGCGACCGCCCAGCCGTTCCCGATGTCGCCGAGGCGGTGTGCGTCGGGGATCCGGGCGTCGCTGAAGTACACCTCGTTGAACTCGGCGTGGCCGGTCAGCTGGCGCAGCGGCCGCGTCTCGACGCCCGGCGCATGCATGTCGATCACGAAGTAGGTCAGGCCCTTGTGCTTGGGCACGTCGGGATTGGTGCGGGCGAGCAGCAGCCCCCACCGCGCGCGGTGGGCGAGGCTGGTCCACACCTTCTGGCCGTTGATCACCCATTCGTCGCCGTCGGGGACCGCCGAGGTGGACAGCCCCGCCAGGTCGGAACCCGCGCCGGGCTCGGAGAACAGCTGACACCAGATGTGCTCGGTGGTGGCCAGCGGCCGCAGCCACTGCCGCTTGAGGTCGTCCCCGCGGGCGTGCTCGCGCACCGTCGGCGCCGCCATGCCGTAGCCCATCGGGTTCAGCCCCAGCGGCACCGGCCCGCCCGCGCCCTGCAGGATGCCGTCGGCGACGGCCTGCAGTCCGCGGGAGAGCCCCAGGCCGCCGAGCCCGTCGGGGAAGTGCACCCAGGACAGGCCGGCGTCGTAGCAGGCGCCCAGGAACTGGGGGATGGGCACGGACTTCGGATCGTGTTCGGCGACCACGGTGCGGGCGAGTTCGGCGACCCGCTCGGCCTCGGCGACGGTGCTCATGAAGTGCTCCTCCAGCGTGTCGGCTGCGGATTCGCGCCCGGCACGCGGCT
>NZ_JAUMSQ010000052.1:0-39717 GCF_030519285.1 Mycolicibacterium arseniciresistens | reverse complement strand
GCCGGGCAGGCCGAGGCCGACGCCCGCAAGGCGGCGGCCGACGCGCTGCGGGTCGAGCAACTCGCCGAGGCGGCGGGCATCGAGGCCAAGCTGGTGGCCGAGGCGACCGGTAAGAAGGAGATCGCCGCCGTACTGAACAACTACAGCGCCGACGCCGCCCGGCTGCTGATGCTGCCCGACGTGCTCGCGTCGGTCGTCAAGGCGACCGAGGCCGCAGCTCTGCCACTGGCCTCGGTCGACCGGTTGTCGATCATCGGCGGTTCGTCGGACACCCAGGACGCGGTGGGTGGGCTGCTCGGCGTCAGCCCGCTGGCCGTCGCGAAGATCGTCGAGTCGCTCAAGTCGTCGGGGATCGACGTGGCCGCGATGCTGAACCGCGCCGGGTCGACGGACATGGCCGGCTCCGACGGCCAACCGGCGCAGCCGAACTCGCATCCGGTCGCGCCGCCGGCGTCCTGACCTGCTCAGCCGGTCAGCGCGCCGGACGGTTCCGCAGCGCCCGGCGGGAGGGCTGATACCAGGCCGGACTGCGTGAGCGCGTCGGTGACGAAGCGCTGCACCGGCCGGGACCGGAAGAACCCGGCGTGCCCGCCCCGATACCACTCGATGTCCGGGCGTCCCCAGTGCTCCCACAGGCGACCGACCTGCTTTCTCGGGTGGACGACCTGATCGGCGAGGCCGGCGTAGATGAACCGGCCTCTCATCGGCACCCGCGGTTCCATCGCCAGCGGCGAGATCATCCGGCCGAGCGGGGTGGCGAGTTCGATGGTCCGGCGGCGGGGATCGTCGCGGCGCAGTCCCGAGTGGCGGCCCAGCAGTTCGACGAGGTCCGCGACGGGCACGCCGAGGACTGCGCACAGGAGGTCGTCGTCGAGGCTGGCGACCAGCGCGGAAATGAAGCCGCCCAACGACATTCCATACACACCGATCGGCGCGTCCGGCTGTTCCCGCCGGATCCACGACAGCAGGCTGCGGACGTCGTGAACGGCGTGGGCGGTCGCGTGGACGTCGTCGAGCACATCCTCGCCCGGGAACACCGCGCCTTTCGGCAGCCCCGCCGCCCGGGGACCGTGCATCGGAAGCACCGGCAACATGACGTTGAGGCCGAGCGTCTCATGCAGGTACCAGGCCCGGAACAACGCCAGATCGATTGCGGCACGGCCCATCTCGGTTCCATGGACGCACATCAGCCACGGCCGCGGTTCAGGGTGCCGCAGCATCAACCCGTAACCGCGCGACATCGCCCGATAACCAAGCCAGCGATCGCCGCCGGGCTCGCCGGGCAGCGGACGATATGCACTCTGCCAACGCAACCGCGAATAGGAGCGGTTGCGCCGCCGCACCGGGCGGACCTCGACGTCGGTCAGCGGCTCGGGTGCAGCAAAGTACCGCTGCGGCGCGTCGAGCAGCCCACGCTCACCGTAGAACTCGAGTGCGTCCTCGACTTCGCCGTTGATGCGCTCGAATCCGCGCGCACCACTGACGGGCCTGCGCGCCCGCAGTCCCAGCAGGACCACCTCGTCGCGGAACGCCTCAGCGGCGAGCGCGACGGTCGGACGTGCGATCGGCATCTGGTCCGGCCCGTCACCGAGATAGTCGCGCCAGGACTTCGCGTAGTAGCCGCCCGTGCGGGTCAGCGGCGCCAACACGGTGCGCAGCGGCCCCGATCCGGTCAGTCGCTCCACGACAGAGCGGCCCGACTCCCGTCCGGCCTCATCGTCGTTGCGTGATCCCATGCGTTAGAAGGTAGCCACGCAGCCCCGAAGTATCCGGGAGGCCTTGCTCACAAGCGCGGCGGACCATGACGTGGCTCTCGATCCTCAATCCTCGGCGGTCTGCTTGATCGCGGCCAGCGTCGCGGGAAAACCACTCTTCGCCGCCTCGCTGCGTTTGGCGATCTCGGCCTCCGCCGCCTCGCCGAACCGCTCGTGGAAGCCGGCGATGCCCTTGGGCAGGAACGACCACGACTCGGTCAGCAGCGTGCCCGCCGGATTGTCTGCGGCGGCCATCGTGAAGCCCCAGCGCACCCAGCCGTCATTCACCTCCCAGGCGAATTCGCGTCCAGGATCGGCGGCCACCACCTGGCTGCGCGTCTCCCAGGTCCGCTCCGGAGTGATGTTGCGGCCGAAGAACCACGCCCCCACCTCCGGCCCGCCGCCGTCCTCCCACCAGCACGCCTTGCACACCGGACTCCACTCCCCCATCCGGGTGATGTCGGAGACCAGCGCGTAGACCTGCTCGGGCGGAAGCGCGACGTGGATCGCATCAGAGAATTCGAGATCGGTCACGCTCGTGAGCGTACGACCCGATACCCACTGGACGACCGGCGCATAATTACCGGTGATGACGCGTCCTGATCACCAGACCCGAAAACCTGCGATCCTCACGGTCGACGACGACCCGGCGGTGTCCCGCGCGGTCGCGCGCGACCTGCGCCGCCACTACGGCGAGCGGTACCGCATCCTGCGGGCCGAATCGGGCGCCGACGCCCTCGCCACCCTCAAGGAACTCAAACTGCGCGGCGACACCGTCGCGGTGCTCGTCGCGGACTACCGGATGCCGCAGATGAGCGGCATCGAGTTCCTCGAGAAGGCGATGGAGTTCTTCCCGCTCGCCCGCCGGGTGCTGCTGACGGCCTACGCCGACACCCACGCCGCGATCGACGCGATCAACGTCGTCGACCTGGACCACTACCTGCTCAAGCCGTGGGACCCGCCGGAGGAGAAGCTGTACCCCGTGCTCGACGGCCTGCTCGAGGAGTGGCGCGCCGTCGGCGACCGGGCGATGCCGTACACCAAGGTCATCGGGCACCGGTACAACGAGCGGTCCTGGCAGGTGCGGCAGTTCCTGGCCCGCAACGAGTACTCGTTCCGCGCCGTCAACGCCGAGGAC
Source organism: Mycolicibacterium arseniciresistens (assembly GCF_030519285.1). NCBI lineage: Bacteria > Bacillati > Actinomycetota > Actinomycetes > Mycobacteriales > Mycobacteriaceae > Mycobacterium > Mycolicibacterium arseniciresistens. Next base: position 36,825 of record NZ_JAUMSQ010000052.1, on the reverse strand, counting down.
GACAAGGGCAGGCAGCTGCTCGACGCCGCCGGCGTCGACGGCAGCCGGCTGCCGGTCGTGATCACCGAGAAGGGTGAGACGCTCGTCGAGCCGACCGACGCCGAACTGGCCACCCTGCTCGGCCTGTCGACCAGCCCGCAGCTGGACATGTACGACCTCGCGGTGATCGGCGGCGGTCCGGCCGGCCTGGCGGCCGCGGTGTACGGCGCGTCCGAGGGCCTGCGGACGGTGCTGATCGAGAGGTCGTCGACGGGCGGGCAGGCGGGCCGCAGCTCCAAGATCGAGAACTACCTCGGCTTCGAGAACGGCGTCTCGGGCGCCAACCTCACCACGACGGCGCGCAGGCAGGCCGAGCGCTTCGGCGCCGAGGTCATCACCACCCAGGAGGCGGGCAGGCTCGAGGTCAACGGCATCGGCGCCGCCCATTCGATCCGCCTGCCGGACAGCACCATCGGCGCCCGCGCCGTCATCCTCGCCACCGGCGTCGAGTACCGCCAGCTGCAGATCAACGGCTGCTGGGACGATCCCGACGACCCGGACTGCAACTACATCGGCCGCGGCGTCTACTACGGGGCCTCGGTGTCCGACAACAGCGAGTGCCAAGGTGAGGACGTCTACATCGTGGGCGGCGCCAACTCGGCCGGTCAGGCCGCGATGTACATGTCCGAGACCGCCAAGACGGTCACGATGCTGATCCGGGGTCCGTCGCTGGAGGCGGGCATGTCGCAGTACCTCGTCGACCGGATCCTCAAGAAGGAGAACATCCGGGTCCGGACCTGCACCGAGGTCAAGGACACCCTGGCCGAGGACGGCCACCTGTCGGGTCTCGTCCTGATCGACAGGCAGTCCGGCGAGACCGAGACGGTGTCCTGCGACCGGATGTGCTGCTTCATCGGCGCAACGCCGCGCACCGACTGGCTGGAGGAAGCGGGAATAGCCCGCGACGATCACGGTTTCATCCTGTCGGGACCAGATGTGACCAAGGTCAGCGGATGGATGCTCGAGCGTCCGCCCCACCACCTGGAAACAAGTGTCCCCGGGGTGTTCGTTGCAGGAGACGTGCGTTCCGAATCCGCCAAGCGCGTGGCGGCGGCCGTCGGCGAGGGTTCGATGGCTGTGATGCTGGTGCACCGGTACCTGGCGGAAGCCTAGGAAGGACGTCCCATGGGCTCGCAGAACGGTGAGGAGTGCGTGCGCGAGGAACTCCGCACGCTGTTCCTCTTCGAGGACCTCTCCGACGCGCAGCTGGACATCCTCTGCGAGGCCGGCCACATCGAGACCTTTCCCGCCGGGCCGATAAGCACCGAGGGTGAACCCGCCACCTGCTTCTACGTGATGATCGACGGCGAGCTGATCATGTCGAAGCGCTCGGGCGGAGTCGACATCCAGACCAACCGGACCTCGCAGCGCGGCGTGTACTTCGGCGCGTGGTCGGCCTACATCCCCGGCGAGGAGCAGAGCTACCAGGCCTCGGTGCGGCTGACCAAGCCGTCGCGCTGCTTCGTGCTGGACTCGAACGACTTCGCCAAGTTCATGCAGACGCAGTTCCCGATGGCGGTGCACCTGCTCGAGGGGCACCTCGTCGGTGGCAGGCGGCAGAGCCAGATCATCGGGCAGCGCGAGAAGCTGCTGGCGCTGGGCACCATCACCGCGGGCCTGACGCATCAGCTCAACAATCCGGCGGCCGCCACGGCGCGGGCCGTCTCCGACCTGCGGGAGACGGTCGGCAAGATGCGGCACAAGCTCTCGATGCTCGCCGACGGCAAGTTCTCCCCCGAGGCACTGCGCGTGCTGGTCCGGATCCAGGACGACGTCGCCGAGCAGGTGGCCAAGAACCGGGGCGTCGAACTGTCGGCGCTCGAGGCGTCCGACCGGGAGGACGCGATCGGTGACTGGCTCGAGAGCCACGACATCGTCGGCGCCTGGGACTACGCGCCGACCTTCGTCGAGGCCGGTCTCGACACCGACTGGCTGGAGAAGGTGCTCACCTCGGTGGACGAGGTCGACGCCACCGCGTCGCTGCAGGCCGCGGTCGGGTGGCTGAAGTACACCATCGACAACGAACTGCGCATGAACGAGATCGCCGAGGCCAGCAAGCGCATCTCGGCGCTGCTCGCCGGGGCCAAGCAGTACTCGCAGATGGACCGCGGCTCGTACCAGAGCGCCGACGTGCACGAGTTGCTCCGCAGCACGATCATGATGTTCGGCGAGAAGATCGGCCATCAGGGCAAGGGCAGGCCCATCACCATCGTCAAGGAGATGGACAAGACGCTGCCCGAATTGCAGTGCTACCCGGGCGATCTGAACCAGGTGTGGACCAACATCATCGACAACGCGATCCAGGCGATGGACGGGCACGGCACCCTGACCATCCGGACCAGCCGCGAGAGCGAGCAGATGATCCGGGTCGAGATCTGCGACGACGGCCCCGGCATCCCCGAGGACATCGTCGACCGCATCTTCACCCCGTTCTTCACCACGAAACCGTTCGGCGAGGGCACCGGGCTCGGCCTGGACCTGGCGTGGCGCATCGTGGTGGAGAAGCACGCAGGGAACCTCTCGGTGCAGTCCCGCCCCGGCGACACCCGGTTCATCGTGTGCCTGCCGCTGGTGGCGCCGCCGCCGGTGACGCCGACGCCCGGTGAACTGTCCGCCGCCGGCACCGAATGATTTCGCTCGACCTGAGCGGAACGGAATAGCTCTCGACCGGCCGGAGGTTGTCGCCACCATGACCAAACCTGACATGGGCCGTTACGGCGTCATGGGGCTCTACACCCAGTTCGCACAGCTGTCTCCCGCGCAGCTGCGGGAGATCGAGGCGCTCGGCTACGGCGCCATCTGGGCGGGCGGTTCCCCGCCTGCCGCCCTCGAGTGGATCGACCCCATCCTCGGCGCCACCGAGAAGCTGCAGCTCGCCACCGCCATCGTCAACGTGTGGAGCGCCGAGCCCGGCCCGGTCAGCGAGTCGTTCCACCGCATCGAGGCCGCCTACCCGGGCCGGTTCCTGCTCGGCATCGGCGTCGGCCACCCCGAAGCCGACTCGGAGTACAAGAAGCCGCTGGTCGCGCTGAACGACTACCTCGACAAGCTCGACGAATACGGCGTCCCGAAAAACCGCCGGGTGGTCGCCGCGCTCGGCCCGAAGGTGCTCGAACTGTCGGCGCACCGGTCGGCGGGTGCCCACCCGTATCTGACCACCCCCGAGCACACCGCCACGGCCCGCGAGGTGATCGGCGCCGACGCATTCCTCGCGCCCGAGCACAAGGCGGTGCTGACCACCGATCCGGAACGCGCCCGCGCCGTCGGCCGCAAAGCCCTCGAGATCTACCTCGACCTGCAGAATTACCTGAACAACTGGCGGCGTCTCGGGTTCGATGATCAGGATCTGGCAAAACCGGGTAGTGACCGTCTGGTGGACGCCGTCGTCGCCTACGGAACACCTGTGGAGATCGCCGCGCGACTCGCGCAGCACATCGACGCCGGCGCCGACCACGTGCCGGTGCAGGTGCTGACCGGACCTGACAAGCTGGTGCCCGCACTGGCCGACCTGGCCGGGCCGCTCGGCCTGCAGTGAACCTGAAGGGACTCGAATCGTATGAGTGAGGCTTCGACCAGCGAGGGCGTGTCGCTCAAGCCCGGACTGGGCCGCTACGGCGTCTGGACCGGCGGGGCGCCGGCACCCGAACAGGCCGCGGAGATCGAGAAGCTCGGCTATGGGGCGCTGTGGGTGGGCGCATCACCCGCGGCCGACCTGTCGTTCGTCGAGCCGATCCTCGAGCAGACCGAGACGCTGCAGGTCGCGACGGGCATCGTCAACGTCTGGGCGTCGTCCGCCGAGGAGGTCGCGGAGTCCTATCACCGCATCGAGGACGCGTACCCGAACCGGTTCCTGCTCGGCGTCGGCATCGGCCATCCCGAGCACACCGATGAGTACCGCAAGCCCTACGACGTGCTGGTCGAGTACCTCGACAAGCTCGACGCGGCCAAGGTGCCGACGAGCCGCCGGGTGATCGCCGCGCTCGGCCCGAAGGTGCTCGAGTTGTCGGCGCGGCGCAGCGCGGGAGCGCATCCGTATCTGACGACGCCCGAGCACACCGGCCAGGCCCGTAATCTGATCGGCCCGACGGTCTTCCTCGCACCCGAGCACAAGGTGGTGCTGGAGACCGATGCCGACGAGGCTCGCGACGTCGGCCGTCAGACTGTCGAGTTCTATCTCGACCTGCGCAACTACGTCAACAACTGGAAGCGGCTCGGCTTCACCGACGACGACGTCACCAAACCGGGCAGCGACAAGCTGATCGACGCGGTGGTCGCGTACGGCACGGCGGAGGAGATCGCCGCCCGCCTGAACCAGCATCTCGATGCGGGCGCCGACCATGTGACGATCCAGGTGCTCGGCGGCAAGGACGCGCTCATCCCGACGCTGACCGAGCTCGCAGGCCCCCTCGGCCTCAAGGGCTGACCCGCGCGCGTGGTGAGCGTGCGCCGCGGCGCCCGATAGGGTCGAGCCCATGCGACTGCTGGTCACCGGCGGTGCCGGGTTCATCGGCGCGAATTTCGTCCACCGCGCGGTCGGCGAGAAGGCCGCGTCGGTCACCGTGCTCGACGCGTTCACCTATGCCGGCAGCCGTGAGTCGCTCACCCCGGTGCAGGGCGCGATAGATCTCGTCGAGGGCGACATCACCGACGGCGCCCTGATGGACCGGCTCGTCGCCGGCGCCGACACCGTCGTGCACTTCGCGGCCGAGACCCATGTCGACAACGCACTCGCCGATCCCGAGCCGTTCCTGCACACCAACGTCATCGGCACCTACACCGTGCTCGAGGCGGTGCGCCGCCACCAAGCGCACCGGGAAGTCCGGCTGCACCACGTCTCCACCGACGAGGTGTACGGCGACCTGCCGCTGGATCAGCCGCGACGATTCACCGAGGCGACCCCCTACAACCCGTCGAGCCCGTACTCGTCGACCAAGGCGGCCGCCGACATGCTGGTGCGGGCCTGGGTGCGGTCGTACGGGATCCGCGCGACGATCTCCAACTGCTCCAACAACTACGGGCCGTACCAGCACGTCGAGAAGTTCATCCCGCGCCAGATCACCAACATCCTCACCGGGCGGCGCCCCAAGCTCTACGGCAGCGGCGCCAACGTCCGCGACTGGATCCATGTCGACGACCACAACAGCGCGGTGTGGCGCATCCTCGAACGCGGCGAGATCGGCCGCACCTATCTGATCGGCGCCGAGGGTGAGCGCGACAACCTGTCGGTGCTGCGCACACTGCTGGCGATCATGGGTCGCGATCCCGACGACTTCGACCACGTCACCGACCGGGCCGGCCACGACCTCCGCTACGCGATCGACCCCTCCGCGCTCTACGACGAGCTGGGATGGGCCCCGAAGCACACCGACTTCACCGAGGGCCTGCGCGCCACTGTCGAGTGGTACCGCGACAACGAAGCCTGGTGGCGGCCGCTCAAAGACGCCGTCGAGGCCCGGTACGAGGAGCGCGGCCAGTGACCGTCCGCGAGCTGACGGTGCCGGGCGCCTGGGAGATCACCCCGACCGTGCACACGGACAGTCGCGGGGTGTTCTTCGAGTGGTTCACCGACCGCGGCTTCCGGGGGTTCGCCGGACACGGGTTCGACCTCGCCCAGGCCAACTGCTCGGTGTCGGCAGCCGGCGTGGTGCGCGGTGTGCACTTCTCCGAGCTGCCGCCGAGCCAGGCCAAGTACGTCACCTGTCTGCACGGCGCGGTGCTCGACGTCGTCGTCGACATCCGGGTCGGCTCACCGACATTCGGTCAGTGGGACTCCGTGCTGCTCGATGACCGCGACCGCCGGTCGGTGTACCTGTCGGAGGGCCTCGGCCACGCCTTCCTGTCGCTGCGCGACGGATCGACGGTGATGTACCTGTGTTCGACGGCCTACGCCCCCGACCGTGAGCACACCATCGATCCGCGCGACCCCGAGCTCGGCATCGACTGGGGCTACGACGGCGAGCTGGTGCTGTCGGATCGCGACGCGGCGGCGCCGCCGCTCGCCGAGGTCGAGGCCGCCGGGCTGCTGCCGGCCTGGGCGGACACCGAGGCGTTCGTCGAGGAGCTACGCAGGCGTTGACGGTCAGGGCTCGATGGTGGTCTCCGCGTCGATCACCGACATCGCGTCCGTGATCGCCGCCTGCTGATCCTCGGTGCCCTGGGCGTCGAGTGCCAGCAGGTACATCCCGTCCTGCCCGGGGATGACCACGGTCTTGCGGGCGACGAACATCGCCGCGCCGTCCTTCTGGACCGTGCCGGCGACCGCCGCCGCCTGGAAGCCGCCGAGCTCGGCCGGCTGGCCTTCCGAACCCTGGTAACCGGGCTGGTTCCGCAACGCATTCGGTGCCAGCTTCAGGATCTCGGCGGCGTCGGGCTCGCCCCCGGACAGCCGGGCCATCCGCGCGATGACGGCAGGCGGGTCTGTCGCGGCGGGCCCGTCCAGGACGATGGCCCCCCAGGCATCCTCGGGCGCGTCCGCGCCGAGGTCGCGCCAGCCCGGCGGGATCGGCAGGTTGAGCTGCGGTGTGCCGGGTTCGCCGCGTTTCACCAAGGTCTGGCTGATGCCGTTGTCCCGCAGGTAGTCGGCCACCGTGACGCCCTGCCCCTGAGGCGCACTGCTGGGTGCGGCGCTGCTCGACGCGGCCGCCGAGGCGGACGCCGACGTGCTCGCCGAGGTGGTGGCGGTGTTCGTCTTGTCCTCGGAGCCACACGCGGTGGCCCCCGCACAGAGCAGCACGGCGGCCGCGACGAGCGCCGCAGTCCTCGTTGACATGTCGGTGGTCATCCCATCTCCCTTCGCTGGTGGCCCCGCTCCGGGGGCCCACGGCGACGCTATTGACGGCGTTTGGAGATCGATTGGAAGCCTGCGGCGCAGGGCTCTTGCATCGCGCCCGGTCGATTTACTAGGATATCCAAGTAATCGGCATCGTCGGCGTAGGGGCATTCCATGAGCACACAGATTCCACACTTCATCAACGGCCGGCGCACCAACGGCCAGTCGACGCGCACCGCGGACGTGCTCAATCCCAGCACCGGTGAGGCGCAGGCCCAGGTGCTGCTCGCCTCGGCCGCCGACGTGGACACCGCGGTAGCCGGCGCCGCGGAGGCGCAGCTGCAGTGGGCGGCGTTCAACCCCCAGCGCCGCGCGCGGGTGATGATGCGCTTCGTCGAACTGGTGAACCAGAACGTCGACGAGTTGGCCGAACTGCTGTCGATCGAGCACGGCAAGACGGTGGCCGACTCCAAGGGCGACATCCAGCGCGGCATCGAGGTCATCGAGTTCGCGATCGGCATCCCGCACCTGCTCAAGGGTGAGTACACCGAGGGCGCGGGCACCGGCATCGACGTGTACTCGCTGCGTCAGCCGCTCGGGGTCGTCGCTGGCATCACGCCGTTCAACTTCCCGGCGATGATCCCGCTGTGGAAGGCCGGCCCCGCACTGGCGTGCGGCAACGCGTTCATCCTCAAGCCCTCCGAGCGTGACCCGTCGGTGCCGTTGCGACTGGCCGAACTGTTCCTCGAGGCGGGTCTGCCGCCGGGGGTGTTCCAGGTGGTCCAGGGCGACAAGGAAGCCGTCGACGCGATCCTGCACCACCCGCAGGTTCAGGCCGTCGGCTTCGTCGGCAGCTCCGACATCGCGCAGTACATCTACTCCACCGCCGCGGCCAACGGCAAACGCGCGCAATGCTTCGGCGGCGCCAAGAACCACATGATCGTGATGCCCGATGCGGATCTCGACCAGGCCGTCGACGCGCTGATCGGCGCCGGATACGGCAGTGCCGGCGAGCGGTGCATGGCGATCAGCGTCGCGGTGCCCGTCGGTAAGGAAACCGCGGACCGCCTCCGGAACAAGCTCGTCGAGCGCGTCAACCAGTTGCGGGTCGGGCACAGCCTGGACCCCAAAGCCGACTACGGTCCACTGGTCACCGGCGCGGCGCTCGAGCGGGTGCGTGACTACATCGGCCAGGGCGTCGACGCCGGCGCCGAAGCGGTCATCGACGGCCGCGAGCGCGCCAGTGACGACCTCACCTTCGACGACCAGAACCTGCAGGGCGGCTACTTCATCGGCCCCACCCTGTTCGACCACGTCACTTCGGACATGTCGATCTACACCGACGAGATCTTCGGCCCGGTGCTGTGCATCGTGCGCGCCTCGAATTACGAAGAGGCATTGGCTCTTCCGTCGGAACACGAATACGGCAACGGGGTGGCGATCTTCACCCGCGACGGCGACACCGCCCGCGACTTCGTGGCCAAGGTGCAGGTCGGCATGGTCGGTGTCAATGTGCCGATCCCGGTTCCGGTGGCGTACCACACCTTCGGCGGCTGGAAGCGCTCCGGCTTCGGCGACCTGAACCAGCACGGCCCGGCGTCGATCCAGTTCTACACCAAGGTCAAGACCGTCACCCAGCGCTGGCCGTCGGGCATCAAGGATGGCGCCGAGTTCGTCATCCCCACGATGAAATAGCGGATCCATGGACCTGTTCGGCCTCGACGACGACGAACGCGTGATCGCCGAGACGGCGGCCGCGTTCGCCGAGAAGCGCCTGGCGCCACACGCTCTGGAGTGGGACGAGACCCACCACTTCCCCACCGACGTGTTGCGGGAAGCCGCCGAACTCGGCATGGCGGCGATCTACTGCCGCGACGACGTCGGTGGCAGCGGGTTGCGCCGCATCGACGCCGTGCGCATCTTCGAGGCACTCGCCACCGCCGACCCGACGGTCGCGGCGTTCCTGTCGATCCACAACATGTGCGCGTGGATGGTCGACACGTTCGGCACCGAGGAACAGCGCAAGTCCTGGGTGCCGCGGCTGGCCTCGATGGAGGCCATCGCCAGCTACTGCCTGACCGAACCGGGGGCGGGTTCCGATGCGAGCGCGTTGCGCACCAAGGCCGTGCGCGACGGCGACGGCTGGGTGCTCGACGGGGTCAAGCAGTTCATCTCCGGGGCGGGCAGTTCCGACGTCTACGTGGTGATGGCACGCACCGGATCCGAAGGTCCGCGCGGCATCTCGGCGTTCGTGGTGCCCAGGGACACCCCGGGGCTGAGCTTCGGCGCCGAGGAGCTGAAGATGGGTTGGAACGCCCAGCCCACCGCACAGGTGATCCTCGAGGGTGTCCGGCTGCCCGCCGACGCGCTGCTCGGAGGCGCCGAGGGCGAGGGCGCGGGCTTCGGCATCGCGATGAAGGGCCTCAACGGTGGCCGCATCAACATCGCGGCCTGCTCGCTGGGCGGCGCGCAGTCGGCCTACGACAAGGCGGCCGGGTACCTGGCCGACCGGCAGGCCTTCGGCGGGGCGCTGCTCGACGAGCCGACCATCCGATTCACGCTGGCCGACATGGCGACTGCGCTGCAGACCTCGCGGACCCTGCTGTGGCGGGCCGCGACGGCACTCGACGACGACCATCCCGACCGGGTCGAGTTGTGCGCGATGGCGAAGCGTTACGTCACCGACGCGTGCTTCGAGGTGGCCGACCAGGCCCTGCAGTTGCACGGCGGATACGGCTACCTGCGGGAGTACGGGTTGGAGAAGATCGTCCGCGACCTGCGGGTGCACCGGATCCTGGAGGGCACCAACGAGATCATGCGCGTGGTGATCGGGCGGGCCGCGGCAGGCCGGGCCCGCGCGTCGTGACCGGAGAACCTGACATCAGAGCGAAGCGACAGGGGAATCAGACAATGGCGACGATCGCGTTCCTGGGACTGGGCAACATGGGCGGCCCGATGGCGGCGAATCTGCTCGCCGCCGGTCACGACGTCCGCGGCTTCGACCCGGTCGCCGCTTCCAAGGCGGCCGCAGAGGCGAAGGGCGCCAAGGTGTTCGACAGCGGCGCAGCCGCCGTCGCCGAGGCCGACGTGGTGATCACCTCGCTGCCCAATGGCGACATCGTGAAGGCCTGCTACGCGGAGGTGCTGCCCGCGGCCAAGCCGGACACGCTGTTCATCGACACCTCCACGATCTCGGTCGACGACGCACGGGCCATCAACGGTCAGGCGGCCGACCTCGGGTTCGCCCAGATCGACGCGCCGGTGTCCGGCGGCATCAAGGGCGCGACCGCGGGCACCCTCGCGTTCATGGTGGGCGGCGACGATGCGGCCGTCGAGCGGGCCCGCCCGGTGCTGGACCCCATGGCGGGCAAGATCATCCACTGCGGGGCGTCCGGCGCCGGCCAGGCCGCGAAACTGTGCAACAACATGGTGCTGGCCGTGCAGCAGATCGCGATCGGCGAGGCGTTCGTGCTCGCGGAGAAGCTCGGACTGCCCGCGCAGTCGCTGTTCGACGTGATCACCGGTGCGACCGGCAACTGCTGGGCCGTGCACACCAATTGCCCGGTGCCGGGGCCGGTTCCGGCTTCACCGGCCAACAACGACTTCAAGCCGGGCTTCGCCACCGCGCTGATGAACAAGGACCTCGGGCTGGCCATGGCGGCGGTGCAGTCCACCGGCTCGGCCGCACCCCTCGGTACCCACGCCGCCGAGATCTACGCGGAGTTCGCGACCGAACACGCCGACAAGGACTTCAGCGCGGTGATCGAGAAGCTACGCGGCTGACCGCCGCCGGCTGCTCCAGCGCGCGTGCAGGCGCTGACAGTCCGCGATCCGCAGCGCACCGGTGCCCGCGCCGATGTAGTCGGCGCGCACCGCGGCGGCGGCCGGGATGTCGCAGCCACCGGCGCCGTCGATCAGCACGGTCGCCATCCCGACGCTGTTCGCCTGTCGCAGCCCGGCGGGCGACCCGGCGATCGCCAGGACGCTGCGCGCGGGCAGTCCGAGTTCTGCGAGCGCATGCTGGTGCACCTCGCCGCAGTGCGCAGGCGTGCTGACGTCATCGGCGGTGACCAGCACCTCGACCAGGCCCTCTCCGACCAGTTGGCGCACCAGCGGCTCCACCAGGCTGCGCCGTCCGCTGGACACCACCGCGACCGGCACGCCGGCGGCATAGGCGTCCTGCACCAGGTCGACCAGCCCCGGCCTGGGCGCCAGGTCGGCCTCGGCGATCATCTCGTCGAACATCATCGCCTTGGTGGCGCAGATCTCGTCGGCGAGCAGTTCGGTCAGCACGTCGCACTCGGTGCCGACGCAGCGCTTGCGCAGTTCGGCGGTGACGCGCTGCCGCTCGTCGCTCAGGGCCAGCAGCTGCCGGTACCGGCTGACGCTCCAGCTGAACGGCATCCCGTGGGCGGCGAAGGCGGCGTTGAACACCTTGCGGTGCACCTCGAACTCGACGTCGGCGAGTGCGTCGAGGTCGAAGACCAGTGCCTGCAGCCGGGAGTCTTCGGCGTCGGCGGCGTGGCCGCCGTCCCACCAGAATCGACCGGCGCGCCATGTTCTCTGCTCGGTGGAGGGCATGCGACAACAGTGGTCTACGTCACAGGCCCGCGCCTCCCCCATTGGGGGGATTGGCGGCGCGAAGTTGCGCTACCACGCGCGGCGGCGGCCCTAAGGTGATGGCCATGGCCTCCCCGGTGCGCCTCGTGCTGGTCGACGACCACGAGATGGTCATCGAAGGCCTCAAGGCCATGCTCGCCGCGTTCGACGACCGGGTGACCGTGGTCGGGCAGGCAGTCGGCGCCGAGCGCGCGGTCGGTGTGATCGACGACCTCAAACCGGACATCGTGCTGTGTGACGTCCGCATGCAGGGCGCCAGCGGCCTGGACCTCTGCCTGCAGCTTCGCGAGCGCGACCCCGCTCAGAAGGTGGTGATGCTGTCGGTCTACGACGACGAGCAGTACCTGTTCCAGGCGCTGCGGGTGGGCGCATCGGGATACCTGCTCAAGAGCATCGGCAGCGACGAACTGGTGCGCCAGCTGGAGTTCGTGCACGGCGGCGAGACGGCGATCGACCCGACGATGGCCGCGCGGGCGGTCGACACCGCGGCCCGCCTGCAGCGCGACGAGTTCTGGCCCGGCGCCCGGCAGGGCCTCACCCAGCGGGAGAGCGAGATCCTGTCCTACGTCGTCAACGGCCTGTCCAACCGCGGCATCGCCGGCAAGCTGGTGATCGGCGACGAGACCGTGAAGAGCCACCTGCGGTCGATCTACCGCAAGCTCGGCGTCAGTGACCGCACCGGCGCGGTGGCCACCGCGCTGCGCGAGGGCATCTACCGGTGAGGCCGCACGCGGTGCGCGACCTCGGTCAGTACGCCCTGGCCGCCGACCGGGAGCTGGCCTTGCTGCGCGAGCTGATCCAGGCCGCCTCCAGCGGTCCCGGCGTCGAACCGCTGGCCGCGGCGGCCGCCAGGATGATCACCGCCGCCACCGCCACCGACGTGTGCTTCGTGCACGTGCTCGACGACACCGAACGGTCGCTGACGCTGGCCGGGGCGACGCCGCCGTTCGACAGCGAGGTCGGCAAGATCCGGCTGCCGCTCGGGCAGGGCATCTCGGGCTGGGTGGCCAGCCACCGTGAACCCGTGATCATCGCCGACGACAAGGAGTCCGACCCGCGCTACATGCCGTTCGAGTCGCTGCGCGGGCGCGACTTCACCTCGATGGTGTCCGTGCCGATGGAGACCGATCCCGGCGGTCTGGTGGGTGTGCTGAACGTGCACACCGTCGCGCGGCGGGAGTTCGCCGCCCGCGACGTCGAGCTGCTGCTGGTCATCGGGCGGCTGATCGCCGGTGCGCTGCACCAGGCGCGGCTGCACCGCCAGCTGGTGGCCCGCGAACGCGCGCACGAGAACTTCGTCGAGCAGGTGATCGAGGCGCAGGAGATGGAGCGCCGCCGGCTGGCCGCCGACATCCACGACGGCATCTCCCAGCGGCTGGTGACGCTGTCCTACCGGCTCGACGCGGCCGCCAGGGCGGCGGATCCGGCGAGTGCGGCCGAACAGCTGGGCATGGCCCGCGAACTCGTCGACCTGACTCTCGGCGAGGCCCGCGCCGCCATCGGCAACCTGCGGCCGCCGGTGCTCGACGACCTCGGGCTGGCCGGCGGGCTGGCCAGCCTGGCCCGGTCGATCCCCCAGGTGGAGATCCAGGTCGACCTCGCCGAGGTCCGACTGCCCGACCACATCGAGCTGGCGCTGTATCGCATCGCGCAGGAGTGCCTGCAGAACGTCGTCAAACACGCCAGGGCCGCCACCGCGCGGCTGACCTTCTCCGTGGCCGACGCGCGCGATGTCGCCAAGCTCGAGATCGTGGACGACGGAATCGGTTTCGACACCTTCGAGCATCCGCTGGGCAGCGACGAGATGGGCGGCTACGGCCTGCTGTCCATGGCCGAACGCGCCGAGATCGTCGGTGGCAGGCTCAACATCCGGTCGCGGCCCGGGGCGGGCACCGCGGTGACGGCGACCATCCCGCTGCCGGCGGGCGCACCCGACTGACCGTCAGAAGTCACCGGCATGGCGGCGCAGCGTCTCGATCGACGCGGCCAGCGCGCGGGACTCCTCGCCGGACAGGCCGATGTCGGCGAACACCTCCTTGTTGAGCGTCACCGTGGCGTCCTCGACCGTGGAGCGGCCGAGGTCGGTGATCCGCACCAGCGTGGTGCGTCCGTCGGTCGGATGCGGGATGCGCTCGACCAGGCCGGCCGCCTCCAACCGCCGGATCGCGTGGGTCACGCTGGTCACGTGGACCTGCAGCCGGTCCGACGCCTTGGTGATCGGCAGGGCGCCGCTGCGGCTGAACGCCAGCAGCCGCAGCAACTCGAAGCGCGAGAAGCTCAGGTCGTAGGGCCGCAGCGCCGTCTCCACCCGGGCCAGCAGGATCTGGTGCGCCCGCATCACCGACGTCACCGCCACCATCCCGTCGGCGACCTCTCCCCAGCCGGCGTCCTCCCAGTTGGCACGCGCCAGGCCGATCGGGTCGCGGCGGTCGGAGGGTTGGATGGCCACGCCTCTTCATACCGCATGAACTGGCCGGCTCACGGCCGAGCGCGCAGGGTCAGTCGGGGAGCCCGTACTCGCCGAACCAGTGCGCCAGCCGGCCGCGTCGGCTCACCGCGCGCAGCCGGCGTTCGGCGGCCTCCCGCGTCTTGGAGGTGGTCACGATCAGCAGTTCGTCGCCGATCTGGATGCGGGTCTCGGGCTGCGGGACGAACGGTCGCGCCTCGCGGATGATCAGCGTGATGACGCTCGGGTCGGGCAGCCGCAGTTCGAGCACGGTGACGTTGCGCAGCGACGAGCCGGGCGACACGGTCATGGTCAGCAGCTCGGCCTCGAGCACGTCCAGCGGCGCCGACTCGACCATGATCTCGCGGGTGGCGTCCGGCGAGATCAGCCCGAGCCGGCCGGCGACCGTCCGCAGACCCGGACCCTGCAGCAGCGTGAACACCACCACGAGGATGAAGACGATGTTGAGCAGCCGCTCGCTGCCGGGGACGCCCTCCACCACCGGGTAGGTGGCCAGCACGATCGGGACCGCACCGCGCAACCCCGCCCAGGAGATGAACACCTGGTCCCGCCATGGCACGCGGAAGTGGAACAGCGACAGCACCACCGACACCGGTCGCCCGAGGAGCAGCAGGATGAGGCCGACGACGAGGGCGGGCACCAAATCCCGCGGCAGTTCGTCCGGCGACACCAGCAGACCGAGCAGCACGAACAGCCCGATCTGGGCGAGCCAGCCGGAACCCTCGGCGAACGAGCGGATCGCAGAGCGGTGCGGCAGCCCGGAGTTGGCCAGCACGAGGGCGGACAGGTAGGCGGCGATGAACCCGCTGGCGTGCAGCGTTCCGCCCGCGGCGAAGGCGAGCATCGCCAGCCCGAACGTCGCGAGCGGATAGAGGCCCGACGCGGGCAGTGCGATGCGGCGCAGCCCGGCGGCGCCGACGAACCCGCACACCAGGCCGATCGCGATACCCACCCCGAGCTCGTAGACCAGCGTGAAGGCGATCTCACCGGGCGACAGGTCGAGCGGCGTGGTGCTGAACAGCAGCACCAGGATGATCGCCGGGGCGTCGTTGAAGCCGGACTCGGCCTCGAGCAGGCCGGACACCCGCCGCGGCAGCGGCACCACCCGCAGCACCGAGAAGACGGCGGCGGCGTCGGTGGACGACACGATCGCGCCGAGCAGCAGCGAGAGCTGCCAGTCCAGGCCGAGCAGCAGGTGCGCGCCGACGGCGGTGATCCCGGTGCTGACCGCGACGCCGACGGTGGCCAGCACACCGGCGGGTGCGATGACGTCGCGGATGTCGGAGAACCGCGTCGTCAGCCCGCCTTCGACCAGGATGATGCCGAGCGCCGCGGTGCCCAGGGCCTGCGCGAGCTGGGCGTCGTCGAACTGCAACCCGACGCCGTCCTCGCCGATGAGCACGCCCACCCCGAGGAACAGCAGCAGGCTCGGCAGGCCGGCGATCGTGGCCAGCCTGGTCGCCGCGATGCTGAACAGCAGGACAAGTCCGCCGACGAGCAGCGTCACGTACAGCTGCTGAACCGTCATGTCCCCGCCAGTATCTCAGTACCGGTGCGGCGCCGCGCTCTCCGGTCGGTCACCATGGGTTCAGACGGCGAAGGAGAACACCATGCGTATCGCGATTGCCGGAGCGGGGGCGGTCGGCCGGTCGGTGGCGAGCGAGCTCGTCGAGAACGGCCACAAGATCCTGCTGATCGAGCGCAATCCGGTGAAGTACCAGCCGTCCACGGTGCCCGGCGCCGACTGGTTCCTGGCCGACGCGTGCGAGCTGGCGGCGCTCGAGGAGGCTGCGCTGCAGACTTGCGATGTGGTGATCGTCGCGACCGGTGACGACAAGGTGAACCTGGCCGCCGCGCTGCTGGCCAAGACGGAGTTCGGGGTGCCGCGGGTGGTGGCCCGAGTCAACGACATGCGCAACGAGTGGCTGTTCACCGAGTCCTGGGGTGTCGACGTCGCGGTGTCCACGCCGCAGGCCATCGCGGCGATCGTGGAGGGCGCCATCGACGTCGGTCACCTGGTGCCGCTGATGGGACTGCGGGGACGGGCGGACGTGTCGACGCTGCGGCTGCCCCGCGAGGATCCCGGCGGCAACCCGTTCATCGGGCGGCGGCTGCGCGACGTGGCGCTGCCCGCCAACAGCGCGCTGGTGGCGATCGTGCGCGACGAGCAGGTGATCCTGCCGCCCCACACGGACGTGCTGCGCGCCGGTGACGAGTTGTGGTTCGTCGCCGACGCCGACGCCGAGGAAGTGATCCGCGCGGCGGTGCACCGGCCCTAGGCGCGCGCGGCCGGATGTGGGCTAGATCCGGTCCGAACCCGCCACCGCCGACAGCACCGCCCTGGTCGACCGCCTGTTCCCGACGGTGATCCGCACTCCGCCGTCGGCGTAGTGGCGCACCCGCGGGCCGGTGCCGTCGAACACGTCGCGCCACGGGCGCTGCGGCGGCAGGTACACGAAGTTGGCGTGGGCATCGGTGCTGTGTACACCCACCGATCGCAGCCGCCTGCGCAGCAGCCGGCGCTCCGCGGTGATGGCCCGGACTCGTTGCTGGAGTTGACATTCGGCGTCATAGGAGGCCGCGACGGCCACCATCGCGGTGCTGCCGATGCCGAACGGCAGCTGCCACGTCCACAGCGTGCGGGCCAGGGGCGCCGCGCAGAACGCGTAGCCGACCCGTGCGCCCGCCAACCCGTAAGCCTTCGAGAAGGTGCGCACCACAACGGTGTTGGGGTAGCGCCGCACCAGGTCCGCCGCGTCGATGCGGTGGTGTGGGGCGACGAATTCCACGTAGGCCTCGTCGAGGATCACCACGGTGTCCGCGGGCACCCGGCGCAGGAACTCCTCGACCTCGGCGGCGGATTCCACGGTGCCGGTCGGGTTGTGCGGCCGGCACAGCACCACCACCCGTGCGGTGCGCGCCGCCTCGGCCATGGCGTCGAGGTCGTGGTATCCGTAGACGTCGAGCGCGACGGCCACCGAGATCAGTCGCGCCGTCGCGGCGAAGATCGGATATCCGTCGAATGTCGGCGACGCCATCACCATGGTGTCGCCGGGCGCGGTGACGGCCTGCAGCACCTGCATGATGACGCCGGTGGCGCCGACGCCGAGGACCACCTGATCGTCGGCGACCCCGACGCGAGAGGCCACCAGCGCGCGCAGCCGCTCGGGGAGGAACGGCGGATACCGGTTGGCCGCGTCGATGGCGGAGATCATCGCCGCCCGCACCGCGGGCAACGGCGGGAACGGACTCTCGTTCAGGGACAGGGCCAGCGGATCCGACGCGTCGGGCAGCGCGGCCACCGCATCGTCGAGCGCCCGGCGGGGGCTGCCCATCAGCTCCGTCCGCCCCAGCGCACGGCCGCGGCGCCGGCGAAGTCGCCGGCATGGGCGAACGCCGCCATCAGCACGACGTCGCCCGTCTTGAGCCGGCCGTCGCTGATCGCCCGGTCCAGGTTCACCGGGATTCCCGCGGCGAACAGGTTGCCGCACTCGTCGAACGTGTCGACATGCCGGGATGCGGGCAATTCAAGCGCTTCTCGCCAGTTGCGCAGGAACACCCGGTTGGGCTGATTGGTGACGAACAACCCGATGTCGCTGGGCGGCAGACCGATTCGCTTGCACACCGCCAGCGAGACTTCAGGTACCTGCCGGTTGCCCCTCGCCAGCACCTTGGTGATCCTGCCCTCGGTGAATCCGATGCAGCCTTCGCCCGGGCCCGGCTGCCACCACTTGCGAGGTGGATCCGTCGAGATCGTCATCTCGCCGGCGTACTCGCCGTAGGTGCGGCACACCACGTCCAGGATCGGTGATTCCTCGGACCGGGTGACCAGTCCGACGGCGGCGCCGTCACCGGGCACAGCGGCCTGCGCCCGGCGGCGTACGGTCGGCTGGTCGAACACCTGACCCGCCGAGTTCTGTGCGACGGCCACGAGCGCGCACCGGCCCTCGCCCGACGTCAGCAGTTGACGCGCCAGCTTGAGCCCGAGCACGAAGGCCGCACAGCCGCCGTTGTGCAGATCCACCACCCAGTCGGGTTTGACACCGAGGCGGTGTGCCATCGCGGCGCCGCCACCGTAGAACGGCATGTCGGGAAGCTGGGTGTGGGTGATCAGCACGTCCACCTGGGCGAGCACGTCGGCGCCGTGCCGCTCGAGCAGGCCGGCCGCGGCCCGCTCGACCATGTCCACGGCGGTCTCGTCCTCGGCGACGTGGTGGCGCCACCGCGGCGCCCGGAACATCAGGTTGTCGCGCAGTTCGTCGGATTCGGCGTGCCTGGCGTAGTAATCGGCGCCGATCGGTTCGCCGGGCAGGTACGTCGACACGTCGATCAGGCTGGCGGTCACGAGGCTCACCGCGTCCAGTCCGGCGTCACCGGCAGGCCGTTGCGGTGCCGGTACTCGGCGATCGCCTTCAGGTTGTCCAGTTCCAGCCGGTGGCCTGCGCCGAACATGTCCCAGAAGTCGCCCACCCACACCGGTCGCTGCGGCGGCGCCGCCTCGGGGTAGGGATTGTGGTCGTAGTACGGGTGGCGGCAGTTGGTCCACAGCACCACCGACCCGGGCCGGTCGAACACCACCTGCGCGTCGACGACCCGCATCAGGTAGATCATCCACAGGTGGCGGCCCTGGTCCCACGCGCAGTGGTAGTCCACCGTCCTGGCCGTGCGGTCGGCCACGGTGCGGGTGTAGATCGTGGTCTCGGAGCCCAGCCGGTCGTAGGCCAGCCAGAGGTCCGGGTCCTCGGTGGGCGTGAAATCGCGCAGACTGTAGGTCCATTCGGCCAGGCATCGGGTGTCGGCCAGGTAGTCGAACAGGTCATCGGGCGGGCAGTCGACGAAGCCGTTGACGGTGCAGTACTCGCCGAACACCTCGTCGTGCGGGTACACCGACCGCATCATGTCCATGATGAGGGGGGTGGCTTTCTCCCTCGGCGACGTCTCGATGCGGATGAGGCCGTCGATCGGTTCGGTGGTGCCGCGATGAGCGGTGATGTCAGCGAGTGCGGGAATGGACATCGGCACGGGTCTCCGTTCTGGTGGGTGGTTGGCCGGATCGGTCGAGAAAGGCGGCGAACGGCGGGATCTCGTCGGCCGAACATTCGACGGAGACCACCGACGGGCCGTCGACGGCCAGGGCCGTGACCAGCGCGCCGGGCAGCGTGTCGAGGTGGTCGACGTCGACCGCGGGCAGGCCGGGGAACATCGCGGTCAGGCCCGCCCCGAGCCGGCTGGCGCCGAATCTGTTGAAGCTGTAGCGGCCGCCGTAGAACCGCTGCTCGCGGGTGACGCACATGGCGTGGGCATGGTTGTCGAACAGCACGAAGGTCACCGGCAGCCGGTACTGCAGCGCGGTGTGGATCTCCATGCCGTGCATGAAGAACGAGCCGTCGCCGGCGATCACCACGGTCCGCCTTCGGCGGTGCGACGCGACCCCGATGCCTGCGCCGAAGCTGTATCCCATCCCGCCCATGCCGAGCGCCACGACGAAGCGGCCGTCGCGCCGCACGGGCAGGTGGTGGATGGCGGCTGCGCCGATGTTGCCCGCGTCGACGACGATGTCGGCCCCTTCGGGCAGTGCGGCGTCGAGTGCGACCATCGCGTCGCGGTAGCGGACGCCGGGCCCGTGGTGAGGCGGCGGCCGCAAGTCGGCGCGCGGCGTGTCAGGCGGTACCCGCAACCGCTGCGGGCGACCGGTGCCGGACAGCGCCGCGATCAGCATCGACAGCGATGCGCGCAGGTCCTGGGTGTGGACGTGGGTGCACGGCAGATAAGTCGGTGCGGAACCGATCGAATAGGTCGGCACCGTCGCCAGTACCTTCTCGAGGCCGCTGCGCGCGGTCGCCGCGAACCGGGTACCGACCACCAGGCACAGCGCGCTGCCGGCCACCGCGTCGGCGACCCCGGGGTGGCCCATCACTCCGGTCACCCCGAGTGCCGACGACGACCCGTACCCTGGCGTTCCCGCCACGTCCTTGGCGTCTGGCACGCAGGCCACCCGGGCCCGCAGCAGCGAGCGCAGTTGGGCGAGTTC
This sequence comes from Mycolicibacterium arseniciresistens, assembly GCF_030519285.1. NCBI lineage: Bacteria > Bacillati > Actinomycetota > Actinomycetes > Mycobacteriales > Mycobacteriaceae > Mycobacterium > Mycolicibacterium arseniciresistens. The sequence goes on along the minus strand of NZ_JAUMSQ010000052.1, from coordinate 16,899 downwards.
GGCGCGGGCGTCATCGCGCGCCACCTGCTCACCGGCGATGATGGTGACCGGGCCGGCCGCGGCGCGCACCGCCCGTGCGATCGGGTGCGGGTCGCCGGCCCACCGGTCCTCGGCCACCGCGGGGACGCCGTTCAGATCACTCAGCCATGCCTGCTGAATGTCCTTGGGCAGCAACAACACCGCCGGTCCGCCGGTGCGGGCGGCGGCGATCGCGGCAGGCAGTGCCGTGCGGACGGCCTCCGGTGTGAGCACCCGCCTGCAGAACAACGACACCGTCGAGAACAGCGACTCGGCGTCTAGCGCGCCGTTGCGGCCGCTGGTGTCCTGGAACGCGCCGCGGCCGTCCAGCGCGGTCGACGGCTGCCCCACCAGCGCCAACACCGGCACCCGGCTGGCGAGCGACTCCCCCAGTGCGGGAACGGTGTTCAGGCAGCCGCCGCCCGATGTCGCGGCCACCACGCCGAGTGGCGCACCGGCCCGGCTGTAGCCGTCCGCCATCGTGGCGGCGCCGAATTCGTGTTTGGCCAGCACCGCGGTGATGTCCTCGCGGCGGTGCGCCGCATCGTAGAGATCCTCGATGTTGGCGCCGCCGACACCGAAGAAGTGGGTGACCCCCATCGCCGCGAGGTGGCCGACGATGTGGTCGACCACCCGGTGCGCACTGGCCATGGGTTTCACCTGTCGTCGTCACGTCGCACTCCGGTGCGCTCTCCATGGACACGACGGGCGGCCCGGTGCGGTTCACCCGGTCGGGTGATTCACAGCTTTTTCTCCAGGAGCACAGTGCCGTCGGGCGTCGAGATCATCTGCACGGCCGCGATCTCCTCCGGCTGCATCGGGGTGTTCGCGCTCGGCATGGCGGTCGCACCAGACAGGCCGAGCCAGCTGGCGATCTCCGACCGGCTGCCGTTCCGGCCGATCACCACCATGGCGAGCGTCTGCGGTGCGGCGTCGCGATTGCCCCAGTCGCCGTACGTGCACGTCATGTCGATGCGAGTCCCCCAGCCGAATCCGCTCATCGTGATGGACGCGTTGATGGGCGTCGGTGACACCTTCGCCATCTCCAGGGACGGGGGGCCGGCCTGCGTGGTGGTCGTCGGTTGCAGCCCGACGACCTCCGGCCGGATCGCGATGACGGCGCCGGCGGCGAGCAGCGCGGCCGCCAGGCCGACAGCCGCTGTGGTCACCCTGCGGTAGCGGCGGCGCCGCGACCCGACCCTGTCGAGCACCGCCGCGAGCACCTCGGGCCGCAGCGGTGGCGGATCGGCGGGTTGCTCGTCGAGCGCGCGCACTTCGTCGGCGTCGAGTGTGGCCAGCAGTGCCGGGATGCCGCTGAGCTCGGCCACCGCGGATCGGCAGCGGCCGCAGCCGGCCAGATGCCCTTCGTACTCGCGGCGCTCGGCCCCGGACAAAGCGCCGAGCACGTAGGCGGCGTCCCAGGTGACGTACCGATCGTCGGGGGGCGCGGCCTCCGCCCCAGCATCACCATGATGGTTCACCGGGTCACCCCCATCTCCTGCAGATTCAGCCGCAGCGCCCGCACCGCGTAGTGCAGCCGGGACTTCACCGTGCCCTCCGGGATCTGCAGCTCCTGCGCGATCTGTCCGGTGGCAGCCCCGTCGTAGTACGCCCGCCGAATGACGGCCAGGTGGTCGTCGGACAGGCCGGCCAGCGCGGCGTGCAGCGTCATCCGGTCCAGGGTGGCACTCACCTCGTCGGGACCGGCCCGGTCGGCGACGTCTTCCACGACCGGCGTGCCGGACTCGTTGCGGTACCGCGCGCTGCGGCGGTCGTCGATGACGAGGTTGCGGGCCACCGTGAACAGCCAGGCCCGAGGCGAGCGCGCGCCGCTGTCGAGATGACTGACCGCCACCCCTTCGGGCTGCCGCCGCCAGGCCCGCAGCAGCGTCTCCTGGACCACGTCCTCGGCGCTGGCCTGGTCACCGGTGAGGCGCAGCGCATAGCGCCACAACGCCGCGGCATGCTCGGCGTAGAGCATCCGCATCATCGCGGCCTCTGGGTCCTCCATGACCAACCTCCGTCTGTGACACGACGGCGACGGTGGCCAGGTTCATTCGCCGTCAGGCGGTGAGGATGCGCGGCCCGTCGTCGGTGACGGCGACGGTGTGTTCCCAGTGCGCCGCCCGCGATCCGTCGGCGGTGACGACCGTCCACTCGTCGGCGAGCACGATGGTCTTGGTCGTCCCCAGCGTCAGCATGGGTTCGATGGCCAGCACCGAGCCGGGCGCCAGCAGCGGCCCGCGTCCGGGTGCGCCCTCGTTGGGCAGGAACGGGTCCATGTGCATCTGCTGGCCGATCCCGTGGCCGCCGTAGCCGGCGACGATGCCGAACGCCCGGTCGTGGCGCTGTTCGGCGGCGTGGGTCTCGACCTCGATCGCGTGTGACACGTCGGTGAGCCGGTTGCCGGGAACCATCGCGGCGATCCCGGCTTCCATGGCGGAGCGGGTGGCCTCCGAGAGGTTGTGGTCGGCGTCGATGAGCGCGCACACCCCGAAGGTGACCGCGGAGTCGCCGTGCCAGCCGTCGAGGATGGCGCCGCAGTCGATCGACACCAGGTCACCCGCCGCCAGCAGCTCGTCACCAGACGGGATGCCGTGCACGACCCGCTCGTTGACCGATGAGCAGATGCTGGCCGGGAAGCCGTGGTAGCCGAGGAACGACGGGATGCCGCCACCGTCGCGGATCACCGATTCGGCGACCCCGTCGAGTTCCTTGGTGGACACCCCGGGGGCGGCGGCGGCCTGCACGGCGCGCAGTGCCGCGGCGACCAGCGCGCCGGCCGCGGCCATCGCGTCGAGTTCACCGGCGCTGCGCTGCGGGACGACCTTGCGGCTGCGCAGTCTCAGGCCGGCCACGTCACTTACCGAGGGCGCGCAGCGCGCGGGCGAAGACCTCGTCGAGCGAGCCGATGGCCTCGACGGTCTTCAGCTCGTCGCGGTAGTACTCCAGCAGCGGCTCGGTCTCGTCGCGGTACACCTTCATCCGGTTGTGGATGACCTCTTCGGTGTCGTCGGCGCGGCCGCGGTCCTTGAGCCGGGAGAGCAGTTCGTCCTCGGACACCTGGAACTCCAGCACGGCGTCGAGCTGCAGGCCGTGCGCCTCCAGGATGTCGTGCAGCGCCTTGGCCTGTTCCACCGAGCGCGGGAAGCCATCGAGGATGAACCCGTCCTTGGCGTCGTCGTCACCGATGCGGTCCTCGACGAGTGCGTTGGTCAGGCTGCTTGGAACCAGGTCGCCGGCGTCGAGGTAGCGCTTGGCCTCCTCGCCGAGCGGGGTCTTCTCGCTGATGTTCTTGCGGAAGAGGTCCCCGGTGGAGACGTGCGGGATGCCGAGCTTCTCGGCGAGCTTCTGCGCCTGCGTGCCCTTGCCCGCCCCCGGCGGGCCCAGCAGAACGATCCTCACTTCAGGAACCCTTCGTAGTTGCGTTGCATGAGCTGGCTCTCGATCTGTTTCACGGTGTCAAGACCCACACCGATCATGATCAGCACCGCGGTGCCGCCGAACGGCAGGTTCTGGACGGTGCCGGTGTTGCCGATCTGCAGGAACAGGTTCGGCAGGACGGCGATCACACCGAGGTAGATCGAGCCCGGCAGGGTGATCCGGCTCAGCACGTAGCGCAGGTAGTCGGCGGTCGGCTTGCCGGGCCGGATGCCCGGGATGAAGCCGCCGAACTTCTTCATCTCGTCGGCGCGCTCGTCGGGGTTGAACGTGATCGACACGTAGAAGTACGTGAAGAAGATGATCAGCCCGAAGTAGACGGCGATGTAGGCGGGGCTGCTGGGGTCGGTCAGGTACTCGGCGACGATCCGTTCCACCCAGCCGGTGCCCGGGCTGCTGCTGCCGCTCTGGATCAGCTGGGTGATCAGGTGCGGGATGTAGATCAGCGAGGACGCGAAGATCACCGGGATGACGCCGGCCTGGTTGACCTTCAGCGGCAGGTAGGTCGACGTGCCGCCGTACATCTTGCGGCCCACCATGCGCTTGGCGTACTGCACCGGGATACGGCGCTGGCCCTGCTCGACGAAGACGACGCCGATGATGATGATCAGCGCGGCGATGCAGACCAGCGTGAAGACCATGCCGCCGCGGCTGTCCAGGATCGACTTGCCCTCGCCGGGGATGGCCGCGGCGATGCTGGCGAAGATCAGCAGCGACATGCCGTTGCCGATGCCGCGCTCGGTGACCAGCTCGCCCATCCACATCACCAGCGTGGCGCCCGCGGTCATCACCAGCACGATGATGACCAGCGCGAAGATCGACTGGTCGTTGATGATGTCGAGGGTGCAGCCCTGCAGCAGGCCGCCGTTGGCGGCAAGCGCCACGATGCTGGTGGACTGCAGGACCGCCAGCGCGACGGCCAGGTAACGCGTGTACTGCGTCATCTTGGCCTGGCCGGACTGGCCTTCCTTGCGGAGCTGCTCGAAGCGCGGGATCACCACCGTGAGCAGCTGCACGATGATGCTCGCGGTGATGTAGGGCATCACGCCCACCGCGAAGATCGACAGCTGCAGCAACGCGCCGCCGGAGAACAGGTTGATCAGTGAATAGATCTGACCGGAGTCACCGCCGCTGACCTGCTCGATGCACTGTTGCACGTTGGGGTAGTCGACACCGGGAGACGGCAGCTGTGCACCGGCCCGGTAGAGGATGACCACGCCGAGCGTGAACAGGATCTTGCGTCTCAGGTCGGCCGTCCGCAGTGACGAGATGAAAGCCGAGAGCACTCTTCCTCCTGCGCAGCCGACCTCTCAGCGCGGCGTGCCAAATGGGGCTGGATTCGTCCAGCGTATTGGTCAAATGTGCGCGTCAGCCCCGCGGGCGCACAGCCTGCGGAAGTCGCGCGTGAAACAGTCTACGAGAGTAGCAGTTGGCCCTCGTCATCCCCGCATCGTTGACCAGGCCGGCCGGGGTATCGGCGCCCGGTCCGCCGCGCGTGTCCGATCACGATCCGTCCTGGTGGGCGTCGGCCGACTGGTCGATGAGATCGTTGAGGATCTGTCCTGCCAGCGTCTCGATCGAGGCCTCGATGGACGCCGCGAGCGTCGCCGCCACCTGGGCCACGGCCTGCGTGCGGAAGCGCACCAGCATGGTGATCAGCTCGGCGATCTCGGTGTCGGCGGGCAGCCCCTCCCCCGGCCGGATCCGCTCGGTGACGTGCTCGGCGCCGGTCCGCACCAGGATGTTGCTGATCTCGGTGACCGGCCCCAGCGTCTGTTCGTAGACGTCGATCAGCTTGTCGATGCCGATGCCGTAACCGCGGATCTCCTCGAACGCTTCGAGCAGCTTGGGCCGCACGACGGTGACTTCCGGGTCCGAGTCGGCGCCGGGATCGGGCGCCTCGTCGTCGAGCCTGATCAATCGCAGTGCCACCAGCCGGTCGAACGCCGCCGGGTCGCCGACCAGTTCCTCGGCGCGGGCCCTGGTCATGGTCTCCGGCTTCTCGGCGGCCCAGGTGCCCGCCAGCGCGGTCTCCAGGCCGAGCACGTCGCCGATGCTCTTGCCCTGTTCCCAGGCGCTGAGCATCTCGTCGACGTGGGCCAGGGTGTAGCCGCGGTCGAGCATCGAGGTGATCAGCCGCAGCCGGGTCAGGTGGGTGTCGTTGAACACCGCGATGCGGCCGACCCGAAGCGGCGGATGAAGCAGCCCGCGGTCGCGGTACACCCGCACGTTGCGGGTGGTGGTGCCGGCCAGCCGGGCCAGGTCGTCGATGCGGTACTCACCGTCGGTCCCGGTGTCGAGGGCCTGGCGCACGGCCGCGTCGAAGAGCTGCGAGACGGCCGTCTCGATGAGGTCGCGGGACTGTCTGCGCACCCGCCCCGGCGCCTTGCGCAGGGTTGCCAGGATCGCGGTGACCGCGCCCGCCTGGTCGCGCGGTGTCCGCTCGCGGGCCACGGCTCAGGCGCTGGACCGGGCGACCGCGCGGCCGTCGGCCACCGCGTGGTAGTCGCCGATCCGGAAGTCGCGCATCTGTCGAAGATACTGCGTCGCGAATCCCGGGTACATCGACGCGTTGAACCCGTCCTCGGTGAGGTACCAGCTGGTGCACCCCGACATCCACGTGGTGGCGCCGAGCCGCTTCTGCAACCGCTCGTTGTAGCGGCGCTGGACGTCGCGGCGGACGTCGAGGTAGCGCCAGCCGCCGTCGAGGATGGTGGTGATGGCGCGAACGGCGTAGTCGATCTGGCCCTCGACGTACACCAGCAGCGAGTTGTGACCCGGACCGGAGTTCGGACCGGTCATGAAGAACAGGTTCGGGTAGCCGTGCGCGCTGGCGCTCTTGTAGGCCTGCGCGCCGCGCTGCCACTCGTCCTGCAGCGACCTGCCGCCGAGTCCGGTCACCGGGTACGGCGGCCCGGTCAGATGCACGTCGAAGCCGGTGGCGAAGACGATGCAGTCGAGGTGGTGTTCGATGCCGTCGCTGGTGCGGATACCGACGGGGCTCACCGTCGCGATCGGCCAGTCGATGAGCTTGCAGTTGTCGGCCTGCAGCGCCGGGTAGTAGTCACTCGACATCAGCATCCGCTTGCAGCCCGGTGTGAAGTCGGGGGTGAGCTGGCGGCGCATCCACGGGTCCTTGACCTGGCGGTGCAGGTGGGCCTTGCCGAGCCGGGCCACCAGTGATGTCAGCGGCGAATTCCACACCAGTGCCGTCGCGGTGGCCTCATGCCCCCAGAACAGTGCCTGCCGCGCGAGTTGTTGAGTCGCAGGCACTTTGGCGAACAGTTCCTGCACCACCGGCGGCACCGCGACGTCGAGCCGGGGCAGGACCCAGCCGGGGGTGCGCTGGAACACCTTGACGAAGCCGGCGCGTTTGACCAGTTCGGGCACGATCTGCACGGCACTCGCGCCGGTGCCGATCACCGCGACCCGCTTGCCGGTGAAGTCGTAGTCGTGGTCCCAGCGGGCGCTGTGGATGGTGTGGCCGCGGTAGGTGTCGAGGCCGCGGATGTCCGGCGGTTTGTGGTCGGGCAGCGGGCCCGATGCCAGCACGACGGTGCGGGCGCGGTACCTCTTGCGGCCCGCCATCACCGTCCACTCCCCTGCGGCCTCGTCGAAGTGCAGGCCGGTGACCTCGACGCCGAACCGGATGCGGCTACGCAGTCCGGAGTCGTCGACAAGTTCCTCGATGTGGCGGCAGATCTCGTCGGCCGGCGAGTAGGCACGCGACCAACTCGGGTTCGGGACGAACGAGAACGAGTAGAGCAGCGACGGGATGTCGCATGCCGCACCGGGATAGGTGTTATCGCGCCAGGTGCCGCCCACCCGGTCGCTGCGCTCGAGGATGACGAAGTCGGTGACGCCGGCCTCGCGGAGCTTGATGGCCGACCCGATGCCGGTGAAGCCGGCGCCGACGATCAGCGTGTCGTGGACCGTGGTGCGCGCCATGTCAGGCCGCCGGCTCGTAGGTGAGTTCCTTGAACCAGCTGGGGATCGGCCGCAGCAGCTTGCGCGGGTACAGGTCGGACGCCAGCACCATCGGGTTGGCCAGCCAGTGGTACGGGTGGCGCGGGTTGACCACCATCCGGCCGTGCAGCTTCAGGATCTGGTAAGTCGGCACCCGCCAGGTGAATTCGGCGCGGCCGCCGAGTTCCTTGAAGCGATTCATCGCCTTGTACAGCCGCTCCGGTTCCAGCCCCATGTCGACGATGTCGTTGCGCATCCGGTTGAGCAGCGGGACGTACATGATCATGCCGATGACCAGTCCGGGGGTGGCGAAGCTGCCGACGAAGTCGACGGCCAGCTTGCGCGCCTTGGCGTGGCCGATCATGTTGAGCACCTCGAAGTCCACCGCGATGTGCCGGGACTCGTCGTTGTTGATCTTCTCGAAGACCTTGTGACACACCGGGTCCTCGACCTCGTCGAGCAGGAACTTGAGCAGTGCGCCGTCGAGGGCCACCTCGAGCATCGGGATGACGGTGCCCAGCACCGACAGCGACATGTCGTCGGAGTACTTGTCGAGCCACTCGATGACGAGCCTGATGTTGACGTTTGGCTCCGGCATCTCGCCGTCCTCGAGCATTCCCCACCGCTTCATCAGCGCGAGTTCGGCGTTGGCGTGCCGCTGTTCCTCGGCATGGAAGTAGCGGTAGATCTCGGCCAGCGTCGGTGTCGGCGCCTTCTTGGCCAGTGCGGCGAAGCCGCGGGCGCCGACGTTCTCGATCCAGCACAGGTCGGCCATGAATGCCTTGAGCTTCGGCCGGAACTCGTCGCTGATGGTCTCGGCGCCGGGGGCCTCCCAGTCGATGTCGGCCAGCGCCCACTGCCGGTCCTGGATCTTGGCCAGCATCGCGTCCATGTCCATGCTCATCGGATGATCTCCTTGCTCTGGGTGGGGAGGTTGATGCGCGACACCAGGCCGACCGCGCGGGTGTAGACGCCCGGTGTGAGTCGTTTGACCGCCCAGCCCATCCGGGCGTCGAGCTGGGGCATGCAGTACAGACCGCCGCGGTCGTGGGTGTCGAGGCACTGCCGGGCCACCCGGGTGGCGGACATCCCGGTCCACCGCATCAGGGTCTCGGCGAGGCGGGTCGACTCGTCGGAGATCCGTCCCGCGGCGACGATGTTGGTCTTGACGAACGTCGGGCACAGCACGGTGACTTCGACACCGGTGCCAGACAACTCGGCGGCCAGCGTCTCCGACAGCGACAGCACCCCCGCCTTACTGACGTTGTAGGCCGCCATCCCCGGCGCGGCGCCGAACGCGGCGGCGGATGCGACGTTGATGATGCCGCCGTAACCGGCCTCGCGCAGCACCGGCGCGAAGACATGAGAGCCGTGGATCGGCCCCCACAGGTTGATGCCGAGCGTCCACGACCAGTCCTCGAGTGACACCTCGCCGATCGGCGCGCCGCCCGCCCCGACACCGGCGTTGTTCACCACCAGGGTGGGTGGTGCGCCGAACCATGACTGGGCTTGCGCGGCAAGCTGTTCGACGTCGCCGATCGCGGACACGTCACAGCGCACGGCGATGGCGTCACCGCCCTGGTCGGTGATCGCGTCGACGGTGCGCTGGGCGGCGATCTCGTCGATGTCGGAGCACACCACCCGCCCACCGCGGTCGGCCAGCTCGACGGCGAACGCAGCGCCGATGCCGCTGCCCGCGCCGGTGATCACCGCCCGCGAGTCCCGGCTGCGCCTGTCGCCGAATCCGAACATCGTCATCCCACTTTCTCCGTGTCCGTGTCTGTGTCCGTGTCGATCTGCCTGCTGCGCAACGCCGAGCCGATGAACCCGGCCGCGTAGCGCATGGCGTGCACCGCCTCCGGCGACAGCCGTGGCAGGGCCTGGAAGACGTGCACCTGATCAGGCCAGACCTGCAGTTCGCAGTCACCGCCCGCGGCCCGGATCTCGTCGGCCAGCCGATGGGCGTCGGCGGCCAGCATCTCGGCGGCGCCGGCCTGGATCAGCGTCCGTGGCAGTGCGGGGCCGGCAGCCACCCCGATGGCCAGCCTGCGATCGGTGGGATCAGTGTCCGGGCAGTACAACCGGACGAGGCGGGCCGCGTCGGCCGCGCGGATCGCGGGGTCGGGGCGCAGCCGCTCCCGCTCGCTGGCCAGGCCGAAGGTCAGGTCGAACAGCGGGGAGAACAGCACCATGGCCGCCGGGTGCCGCTGCGCCACCTCAGGGGTGAGCAGCAGGTCGAGTGCGAGGTGCCCGCCCGCCGAGTCACCGGCCACCACCAGCCGCCCGGGGTCGAACCGCTGCTCGTCGAGCAGCCAGTCCCAGCCCGCACGCACGTCGTCGGCGGCTGAGGGGAAGCGGTGCCGGGGTGCGAGCCGGTAGTCGTCGCAGAAGACCGGCAACCCGGTCAGCGCCGACAACCATGCGGTGAGCCTGCGGTGCGTGCGCGGCGAGCACAGCGCGTATCCGCTTCCGTGCAGGAAGTACACCGCCGCGTCCCCGCGTGCCACCCCACGCGCCCGGACCCATTCGCCGCGGACCCGTCTGCCGTCGGCCGTGACGGTGTCCACCGGTTCGACGACGGCGCCTGCAAGGGAGGGACCGAGCGCATCCATGACGCCGGCGATGATCCACCGGGACATCCGCAGTCCCCACGACCGCTCGGGCGGCAGGACCGCGCTGATCTGACGCAGGGTCACCGCGCTCATCGCGGCCGCCGCGCGTGACCGGCGGGACCCGCGCCGACGGATGCTGGAGTCGGCGGCCACTGTGGTGGCGGACATCGTTGTCACCCGACTGAGTCAACACCCAATGGTGACATTGGTCAATGACAACATTCTGCGTTGTCGACGTTGTTCGAACTTTCAGGAGGCGTTCAGGTTCGGCGGGTACTATCGATTACATCAGCTAAGTAACCGCCCGACGTGCAGAGAGGGAGACATGGCGCGCACCGACAACGACACCTGGGACCTGGCTTCGAGCGTGGGGGCCACGGCAACCATGGTGGCCGCCGCCCGCGCCGTCGCGACCAGGGCCGACGATCCGGTCATCGACGATCCGTTCGCCGAGCCCCTGGTGCGTGCGGTCGGCGTCGAGTTCTTCACGAAGCTGGCCAGCGGTGAGCTGCAGCCCAGCGAACTCGACCCCGAGGCCACCGGCGGCGTCGGCAACATGGACCGATTCGCCGACGGGATGGCCGCGCGTACGCGGTTCTTCGACGACTTCTTCCTCGACGCCGCCCGCGCCGGCGTCCGCCAGGCCGTGATCCTGGCGGCGGGTCTGGACGCCCGCGCCTACCGGCTGCCGTGGCCGGCGGGCACCGTGGTGTTCGAGATCGACCAGCCCGAGGTCGTCGAGTTCAAGACCCGCACGATGGCCGACCTCGGGGCCGCCCCGAGCGCCGACCGGCGCACCGTGCCGGTGGACCTGCGCGACGACTGGGTCGGCGCACTGACCGCCGCGGGCTTCGACCGCACCGCACCGACGGCCTGGATCGCCGAAGGACTGTTCGGCTACCTGCCGCCCGAGGCGCAGGACCGGCTGCTCGACCAGATCACCGAGTTGAGCCCCGCGGGCAGCCGCATCGCCGCCGAGGGTGTCGTCCACCAGGAGGACATCGACGAGGACGAGCTGCGGTCGAAGATGAAGGCCGTCTCCGACCAGTGGAGCAGGCACGGCTTCGATCTCGACTTCTCCGAATTGGTCTACACCGGCGAACGCGCCGAGGTGGCGGCCTACCTCGAGGGCAGCGGCTGGAGCGCCGACAGCATCACCGCCACCGACCTTCTCGTGCGGGTCGGCCTGCCACCGGCCGAGGGCGACAGCGCCAACTTCGCCGACATCCGTTACGTCTCCGCCGTCAGGTAGCGCCTCCGATGGCACGAACCGACTCCGACAGTTGGGATCTGGCATCCAGTGTCGGCGCGACGGCGACCATGGTGGCCGCGGCACGCGCACTCGCCAGCCGGGAACCCGGCGCGCTGATCGACGACCCGTTCGCGGCGCCGCTGGTGCGCGCGGTCGGCGTCGACTTCTTCACCCGGCTGGTCGACGGCGACCTGGAACTGCCCGACGACACCGCCGAGGCCCGGGCCGCATCGCAGGTGCTGACCGAGATCATGGCGGTGCGGACCAAGTTCTTCGACGACTTCTTCGTCGAGGCGGCCGCGGCGGGGGTCCGTCAGGCGGTGATCCTGGCCTCCGGGCTTGATTCGCGCGCCTACCGGTTGTCCTGGCCCGACGGCACCGTCGTCTACGAGATCGACCAGCCGGAGGTGATCGCCTTCAAGACGCAGACATTGGCGGGTATCGGTGCAGAACCGGCCGCCCGCCACCGCCCCGTCGCCGTCGACCTCCGGGAGGACTGGCCGGCGGCCTTGCGCGCCGCGGGTTTCGACGACAGCGCACCGGCGGCCTGGAGCGCAGAGGGGCTGTTGCGCTACCTGCCACCCGCCGCCCAGGACCGGCTGTTCGACGAGGTCACCGCCCTCAGCGCGCCCGGCAGCCGGCTGGCCACCGAGGACCACGCCGACGCGGGCGCCGGGATCGGCGAGAAGGCCGACCGGTTGGGCCGCCAGTGGCGCGACCACGGGTTCGACGTGAACCTGTCCCAGCTGTTCTATCCCGGTGAGCGGACACCGGTCGTCGACTATCTGCGCGAGCGCGGCTGGGACGTCGCCTCGCGCTCGCGGCCCGAGGTGTTCGCCGGGTACGGCCGCGAGTTCCCCGACAACGACGAGCTGGCGTCCCTGCGGGAGTCGCTGGCCGTCAACGCAATCCGAGAAGAGGAGACAGCATGACCCGGACCGACGGCGACACCTGGGACCTCGCGTCCAGCGTCGGCGCCACCGCCACGTCGGTGGCGGCGTCACGCGCCCTGGCGTCGAAGGGCCCGGATGCCCTGATCGACGACCCCTACGCCGATGCGCTGGTCAAGGCCGTCGGACTCGAGGCGTTCGTCAAGGTGGCCGAGGGACAGGTGCACGTGCCCGGCGACCCGATCCTGGACCGCAGGCGGATGAGTGAGCAGATCGCGGTGCGCACACGGTTTTTCGACGACTTCTTCACCGACGCATGCGCTGCCGGCGTGCGGCAGGCGGTGATCCTGGCATCCGGACTGGACACCCGCGCCTACCGGCTCGAGTGGCCGTCGGGCACCGTGGTCTTCGAGATCGACCAGCCGCAGGTGATCGAGTTCAAGACCCGCGTACTCGCCGACGCCGGTGCCACCCCGGCCGCGGACCGCCGCACCGTCGCCGTCGACCTCCGCGATGACTGGGCGCAGGCGTTGCGCGACAGTGGTTTCGACCCGCAGGCGCCGACGGCCTGGATCGCCGAGGGACTGCTGGTGTACCTGCCGCCCGACGCGCAGGACCGGTTGTTCGACCACATCACCGCACTCAGCGCACCGGGCAGCCGGCTGGCGACCGAGCACATGGACACCACCGCACTGCCCGAGAACTGGGCCGCGGAGCTCACCGAGCGCGCGAAGCGGGTCGGCTCCGACATCGACCTCGCCGCGCTGTTCTACACCGGGGAGCGCACCCCCGCCGGTGTGTACCTCGCCGATCACGGCTGGCAGGTCAGCACGGTGTCGAGCACAGAGGCCTACTCCGCCAACGGGTTCGCGTTCCCCGAAGACGACCTGCTCAGGGTGTTCGGCGACTCGGGCTATCTGTCGGCCACCCTCACGACGTAGCGTGATGCACGTGGCACGTGCAGATGACGACAGCTGGGACCTGGCGTCCAGCGTGGGCGCGACGGCGACGATGGTGGCCGCAGGCCGGGCCGTCGCCAGCCGCGACCCGCGCGGACTGATCAACGACCCGTTCGCGGCTCCCCTGGTGCGGGCCGTGGGCATCGAGTTCTTCGCCAAGATCGCCGACGGCGAGTTGGACATGTCCGATCTCGACCCGGAGTCCGCGCCGCGGGTGCAGGCCAACATCGACGAGATGGCGGTGCGCACGAAGTTCTTCGACGACTACTTCGAGGCGGCCACCGCGGGTGGGATCCGTCAGGCGGTGATCCTGGCGTCCGGCCTGGACTCGCGGGCCTACCGGCTGGCGTGGCCGGACGGCACCGTGGTCTACGAGATCGACCAGCCCGAGGTGATCGAGTTCAAGACCCGCACGCTGGAGGACATCGGTGCGGTGCCGACGGCGCAGCGCCGCACGGTGCCGATCGATCTGCGGGAGGACTGGCCCGCCGCACTGCGGGCCGCCGGATTCGACGCCGGTGCGCCGACCGCGTGGTGCGCCGAGGGACTGCTGATCTACCTGCCGCCCGAGGCGCAGGACCGGTTGTTCGACGACATCGACGCGCTGTCGGAGCCCGGCAGTGCCGTCGCCACCGAGTTCGTCCCGGGGATGCGGGATTTCGACCCGGAGAAGGCACGCGCGGCCACCGCGGAGTTCCGCAGGCAGGGTCTGGACATCGACATGCCGTCGCTCATCTACCACGGCGAACGGCAGAGCGCGGCGGAGTACCTGACGGCCAAGGGCTGGCGGATGGACAGCACGCCGCGGTCAGAGTTGTTCGCGCGCTACGGCCTTGCGGTTCCCGACCTCGGCGAGGACGATCCCATGGGCGAGATCGTCTACGTCAGCGGACGCCGCTAGAAGCGGTGGTCCCCAAGCCACAACGCGTTCACCCCGGTCAACGACCGTTCGGCCTGACCGAGCATCCCGACCACCGAACGGCCCACCAGCGCGCCGAGCGCGTCGGGCAATGAGGCCGCGGCGGGCTGCGAGGACTGCCTCGGCCGCAGCATGTCCATCAGCGAGGACCCCGGATAGCTCACCAGGCGCACGTCGGCGTCGGCGTCCAGACCGGCGAGCACCTTGGCCCGGTTGATCGCGGTGCGCAGGCCGCCCAGTTCGTCGACCAGGCCGTGCTCCTTGGCGTCGGCGCCCGTCCACACCCGGCCGCGGGCCACCGCCTCGACCGCCTCCTCCGACAGCTTGCGGCCCGCCGCGACGCGTTCGACGAAGTCGGTGTAGGACATGTCGGCCTCGGCGACGACCTGCGCGTGCTGCTCGTCGGTGAACGGGGCGTTCGGCGACCATGCATCGGCGTTGGCGTTGGTGCGCACCGAATCCGAGCCGACACCGAGGCGGTCCTTGAGTTCGCGCGCCACCAGCTTGCCGGTGATGACGCCGATCGACCCGGTGATGGTCCCGGGGTTCGCCACGATCGCGTCGGCGTCCATCGAGACGTAGTAGCCGCCGGACGCGGCCACCGCGCCCATCGAGGCGACCACCGGCGTGCCGCCGCGGCGCACCCTGACCACCTCACGCCAGATCGTCTCCGACGCCGTCACCGATCCGCCGGGGCTGTCCACGCGCAGCACGATCGCCGACACCGAGTCGTCGGCGGCGGCCTCGCGCAGTGCCGCGGCGATGGTGTCGCCGCCTGCGCTCGAGTTCCCCAGCGGCAGCAACCCGGGGCCGCCGCGACCGCTGACGATCGGGCCGTCCAGCGTAACCACCGCGATGGTCGGCTTCGCCTTGCGGCCGGGGAGCGACGGTGAAGGGCGGGGCGCGGTGGCCCGCGCGTAGCGGGACAGGAACAGCCGCGGTGGGGCGTCAGGCCCGTCCGGATCGCCGGCCTCGGGCGAGATGTCTTCTGCGCCCGATAGTTCGGCGATTCGGGCGTAGGCCTCGTCGCGGAATCCGATCCGGTCCACCAGGCCGGCGGACACGGCGGCGTCGCGCAGCAGGGGCGCCTTGTCGGCCAGCGCGTCGATGCCCGCACGGTCGATGTGGCGCGACTCGGCGATCGCATCCCACACCTGCGACTTGATGCTCTCGATCAGCCGGCTGTCGGCCTCGCGGTGGGCGTCGGTGTAGCGGTCCTCGGTGAACACGTTGGCCGCCGATTTGTACTCGCCGAGCGCGATGAACTGCGCCTCGATGCCTGCTTTGTCCAGCGCGTCGCGCAGGAACATCGCGTTGGTGGCGAAACCGATCAGCCCGACGGTGCCCGACGGCTGCATCCACACCTCGCGGAAGGCCGAGGCCAGGTAGTACGACAGCGTGGCGGGGTACGCCTCGGCCCACGCCAGTGTCGGCTTGACGTGGCTGAACGCCGAGATCGCCTCGCGCAGCTCCTGCACCGGGCCCGCGGCCCAGACCGGGAACTGCACCCGCGCGATCAACCCGGTCACCCGGTCGTCCTCGGCGGCGCGGTGGATGGCGGCCACGACCTGGCGCAGCACCGGTGGGCGCCCGCCGCCGGCGAGCATGGCGAGCGGATCGAATCCGTGGCTCTCCTTCGGCACCGACTGCAGATCGAGTTCGAGGATGCAGCCGTCGGGAACGCCGTGGTGACGTGCGGTGTCGACGCGACGGACGAGTCCGCGTAGGTCGTCGGGGCCGGGAATACCCGGGAGGAAAGCGGCCATATTGCGAGGGTACCGACTGCCCGGGACCGCCTGGTCGGCCTCGTACGGTGGTCGGGTGCGGTTCTCCATCGCGATACCTCAACTGGACCCCGACGGCTTCGACGCCGAGGGGTGAAGGCTTTCCTGGCACGGGCGGAGGAACTGGGTTTCGAGGGCGGCTGGGTGCTGGAGCAGGCGGTCGGGCCGACACCGGTGCTGGCGCCGCTCGAGCTGCTCGCGTATGCCGCCGCCTGCACCACCCGGCTGCGGCTCGGGGTCGGGGTGATGCTCACCGCGCTGCACGATCCGCTGCAGTTGGCCGCTGCGGTGACTACCGTCGACCGGCTCAGTCACGGTCGGCTGGATCTCGGAGTGGCGCCGGGCGGCAAGCGACGCAAATTCGAGGCGTTCGGCGTGGAGCGCGCCACCTTCGTCAGCAGCTTCACCGAGGGCCTCGAGCTCATGAAGGCGGCCTGGTCCGACGAGCCGCGGGTGACGTTCCACGGTCGCTTCCGCGACGTCGACGATCTACCGATCCAGCCCAAGCCGGTGCAGCGGCCGCACCCGCCGATCTGGTTCGGCGCCAACGCCCCGAAGGCGCTCGCCCGGGCGGTGCGGCTGGGCGACGCATTCCTGGGTGCCGGCTCGTCGACGACCGCGGCATTCGCCGACGCCGTCCGCGTGGTGCGCCGCGAACTCGTCGAACAACGCAGGGACGCCGGGCAGTTCACGATCGGCAAGCGGGTGTACCTGGCGGTCGACGACGACGCGGAGCGGGCACGGGAACGCGTGCTGACCGGACTGCGCCGGATCTACGGCGAGATGGCGGGCATCGAGGACGTCCCGGTTGCGGGCACGCCGGACGACGTGGCGCGCGGCCTGCATGAGGTGATCGACGCGGGGGCGCAGATGGTTCTGCTCAATCCCTTGGGCGCCGGCGTCGCCGAGGACCGTGAGCAGATGGAACGGCTTGCCGCTGAGGTTCTTCCACAGTTGCGCTGACGTAGGGGCGCGGTTGTCCACAGCCCACGCTCACCGGTTCCATGTGTCGTCCTGTTGCCTCATGTCAAGATGCGCGCGTAGGGGGGTTCGTTGCC
>NZ_JAUMSQ010000519.1:0-1654 GCF_030519285.1 Mycolicibacterium arseniciresistens | reverse complement strand
TCTTGTCACCTCACCACGCCGTCACCAACGTCCGTGGTCAGTACACCTAGCCCAGGGTCGCCAGAAAGCGCAGCGCCGCGACGTAGCCCTGCACACCGAGACCGACGATCACGCCGGTCGCCACCTCGCTCAGATACGAGTGGTGCCGGAACTGCTCGCGCCGGTGCACGTTGGAGATGTGCACCTCGATCAGCGGCGCGCTCAGTTCGGCGCACGCGTCGCGCAGCGCGATCGACGTGTGGGTGAACGCCCCGGCGTTGAGCACCACGGCCTCCCCCGCATCCGCGGCATCGTGCACCCAGCCCAGCAGGTCGGCCTCGCTGTCGCTCTGGCGCACCGACACCTCGAGCCCCAGGTCGGCGGCTTCGCGTTCGATCAGCGCGACCAGGTCGTCATGGGTGGTACTGCCGTAGACCTCGGGTTCGCGGCGGCCCAGCCGGCCGAGGTTGGGGCCGTTGAGCACCCGCACGGTCGTCACGATCCGGCTCCGATCTCGGCGTAGGCGGCGGCCAGCAGCGCCGGGTCCGGGCCCTCCAGCCGGCCCGGCTTGGCGAGCCCGTCGAGCACCACGAAGCGCAGCACTCCCGAGCGGGTCTTCTTGTCGCCGGCCATGAACTCCACCAGCTGCGGCAGCGCGTCGGCGTCGTAGTGCACCGGCAGCCCGAGCGCGGTGAGCACCCTGCGATGCCGTTCGGCGGTGTCGTCGTCGAGGCGGCCGGCCAGCCGGCCCAGTTCGGCGGCGAACACCAACCCCACCGAGACCGCCGCGCCGTGGCGCCACTGGTAGCGCTCGCGCCGCTCGATGGCGTGCGCCAGCGTGTGGCCGTAGTTGAGGATCTCGCGCAGCGCCGACTCCTTCTCGTCGGCGGCCACCACCTCGGCCTTGACCGTGACTGATCGCCGGATCAGTTCGGGCAGAACGTCTTTCGTGGGATCCAGGGCCGCCTGCGGGTCGGCCTCGATGAGGTCGAGGATCGCCGGGTCGGCGATGAAGCCGGCCTTCACGATCTCGGCCATGCCGGCGACGATCTCGTTGCGGGGCAGGGTCGCCAGGGTGGCGAGGTCGACCAGCACCGCGGCCGGCTGGTGGAACGCGCCGACGAGGTTCTTGCCCGCGTCGGTGTTGATGCCCGTCTTCCCGCCCACGGCGGCGTCGACCATCGCGAGCAGCGTGGTCGGCACGTGGACGATGTCGACCCCGCGCAGCCAGGTGGCCGCGGCGAAGCCGGCCACGTCGGTGGCCGCTCCCCCGCCCAGGCTGACGACGGCGTCCTTGCGGCCGATGCCGATGCGGCCGAACACTTCCCAGAGGAAGCCGACGACCGGCAGCTCCTTGCCCGCCTCGGCGTCGGGGATCTCGACGCGGTGGGCGTCGATCCCCTGCTCGGCCAGGTGGTGCCGGATGGCCTCGGCGGTCTGGGCGAGGGTCGGCTGGTGCAGCACCGCGACCTTGTGCCTGCCCGCCAGTGTGCGGCCCAGCTCGCCGAGCAGGCCGGTGCCGATGATCACGGGGTAGGGCCTGTCGACGAGCACGTCGACGACGACCGGGTCAGTCATTCCTTCGCTCCGGGTGCCGTGCGGCCATGACCGCGGGGGTGGGCGGGGTGTCGCTCTGCTGCTGGCCGGCGGGGCCGCGCCGCCACGGCGGCCTGCG
>NZ_JAUMSQ010000518.1:0-1678 GCF_030519285.1 Mycolicibacterium arseniciresistens | reverse complement strand
GATGCACCAGGCGCGCCGCCTCGTCGGCGCGCCTGCGGTCGTGCTGCCGCCGCGCGGGGTGGTCTACGGCGTCGCCAGCCGCCGGGTGTTCGACGTCGTCCGCGCGGTGGTGCCAGTGCTGGAGCAGCTCTCGTTCGACGAGGCCTTCGCCGAACCCGCCGAACTCGTCGGCGCCGCCACCGCCGAGGTGAGCGCCTACTGCGAGGCGCTGCGGGCGCGGGTGCGCGACGAGACCGGGCTGGTCGCCTCGGTGGGAGCCGGGTCGGGGAAGCAGGTCGCGAAGATCGCCTCCGAGCTCGCCAAGCCCGATGGTGTGCGGGTGGTCGGCCGGGACGAGGAGCGGGCGCTGCTCGACGGTCTGCCGGTGCGGCGGCTGTGGGGCATCGGGCCGGTGGCCGACGAGCGGCTGCATCGCCTGGGCATCGGCACCATCGGCCAGTTCGCGGCGCTGTCGGACGCCGAGGTGGCCAACGTGCTGGGCGCAACGGTCGGCCCGGCGCTGCACCGGCTGGCCCGTGGCATCGACGACCGGCCGGTCGCCGAGCGCGCCGAGGCCAAGCAGATCAGCGCCGAATCCACCTTCCCGGCCGACCTCACGACACTGGATCAGCTGCGGGAGGCGGCCGGACCGATCGGCGAGCACGCCCGCCGGCGACTGGAGAAGGACGGTCGGGGAGCGCGCACGGTCACCGTGAAACTGAAGAAGTCCGACATGAGCACGCTGACCCGCTCGGCCACCCTGCCGTACGCAACGGCCGATGCCGCGACGCTGATCGCCATGGCCCGCCGACTGCTGCTCGATCCGGTCGAGATCGGGCCCATCCGCCTTGTCGGCGTTGCCTTCTCGGGTCTGACCGAGGTGCGCCAGGAGTCGCTGTTCCCGGACCTCGACCTCGTCGCCGACGACAGCGGCGCACCGGTACCGGCCACTCCCGTGCCGCCGTCGGTGAGCGACGCCGCCTCGACCGCACCGGCCTGGCGGGTCGGCGACGACGTGGCGCACCCCGAACACGGGCACGGCTGGATCCAGGGCGCTGGGCACGGCGTCATGACGGTGCGCTTCGAGACCCGCGGGACCGGCCCCGGCATCGCCCGCACCTTCCCCGAAGGGTCAGCGGAGGTGGTGCGCGCCAACCCGGTCGACAGCCTCGACTGGCCGGACTACGTCGAGGCGCTGGCGGCTCACCAGAACTCGCTGTAGACGGCCGACAGGATGAACCCGTGCTGCCCGTAGGTCGTGCACGTCACGGTGCCCTGGAGGCCGACCGCGCAGCCGGCGCCCCAGTTCTCCAGCCGATGGCCCTCGGGCAGCACGTCGACGTCACGGGTGAAGGTCGCCACGTCGGAGTGGCGGTAGCCGGCGGGGCCCCAGCTGTTGACCACGGTCTGGTTCATGCCCTCGGGGGCGTCGACGGGCACCGCGTCGCATCCCACCGGGCCGCCGTTGGGTCCGATACCGCAGGACCGGCCGTCGGGGGTCGTGAAGTAGACCCAGTAGAAGTCGGCGGGTGAGGTGTAGCGGCCCTGGGCCAGGGGATAGGCGGCGGTCTCGGCGACGCCCGGCGGCGGTTCGGCGCCGGCGACCGGCGCCAGCGCGGCAGCCAGCACGAACAGACCCGACGCCGCCCCGGCCACACGCAACCTCATGGCATCAGCCTGTCATCCCCAGCGGCCCAGG